>JAPLDA010000069.1 GCA_026391945.1 Bacteroidota bacterium
AACTTCCATTTTCCCACCTCATGATTTTTTCTCCGGTAAACCAGCACCAGCCCAACCGCATTCATCACCATCTCTGCAAGCCAGGCCCATCCGAAATAAATGAGCGGGAGCTTTTGCCAGATCATTACAATCTTCACGAGACTGATAATGATGAACGCACTGTTCTTGGCAAACACCGTGTACTTCGACTTCACCTGCGACTGGAAATAAAAATCAATCACATCGAACGACTGGAAAAGAATTCCGGCGGAAATGATGTACACCAACAGACGGGAAATCGTTTCTCCCTCTGTGGGCCGGAGGATCACCACGCATAAAGCAGAAAGCAGCCAGGTAAGTATGCCTGCAAACAACTTCAGGTAAAATGCCGTCCCCACTACCGAATCTTTCTTTTCCGGGAAACGAACGATGTCGCGGATCACAATGGAATCGAGGCCGAGCGTAGCAAACGAACCGAACAGGGCGGCATAAGCAATGGCATTGTTCAGCTTTCCGAATTCATCCACCGAAAGATAACGCGCCAGCCAGCCGGTCACGAACAAGGTCACGAACATCCTGAGCAACTTGTCGGATAACAGCCAGAATGAGTTGGCTGCGATGCGCACGATGTTGTCCTTGCCTTCCAGCTTCGCCGCCATTTCTTCAGGCAACCATTTTTTCCAGTCAGGTGTTTTCATTTGCAATCAAAAAATTATTTCACGCAGAGGCCGCGGAAAAATCATTTCCCGAATCCTTCCCTGCGAACTCTACTCCCCTGTGTGGAACTTTCTCCCCATCACCCACTCACCGTTTCTCCCATTCCCCGATTCACTTCTCCCGCCTCAGTACCAAGTCCCAAAATAAAACCTTCCCTGCAAACGCAACCGGCTCATCGTTTATTTTTATGAACAAAGAAAGATGCATTGAACGATGATTGTCGAGGTAACTTCTCAACCCGTTTGGCTGCCTGACTAATTTTCTATTCTTTTGCAGCATGAAAATTCTTATAACCGGTTGTGCCGGATTCATCGGCAGCCACGTGACTGAACATTTATTGGAAGAAGGCCACTACGTTACCGGCATCGACAATTTTGACCCGTTTTATCCGAGAAGCACAAAAGAAAATAACATCAGGGAATTCTTAACGAACCAGGATTTCTGTTTCATTGAAGGAGATATCACCGATTACGCATTTGTTAATGACCTGGGAGGTTGTTTTGATGTGGTCATCCACCTCGCTGCCAAAGCCGGCGTGAGGCCGTCTATCGAAAACCCGTTGCCGTATCTTCTTACGAATATCAACGGCACGCACCACATCCTCGAATGGATGGTTCGGAAAAAAATATCCAAACTGGTTTTTGCTTCTTCTTCTTCCGTGTATGGAAACAATCAGAAGACACCGTTCAGCGAATCAGATTTGGTGGATCACCCGATCTCACCGTATGCCGCCACCAAGAAATCCTGCGAGCTGATCAATTACACCTATCATCATCTCTACAACATCGATATCCTGAACCTTCGCTTTTTCACCGTGTACGGTCCGCGGCAGCGGCCGGATCTTGCCATCCATAAATTTGTGAAAGCCATTTTAAAAAACGAACCGGTTACCATGTATGGCAGCGGCGATACTGCACGCGATTATACATTCATCCGGGATACTGTAAACGGAGTGATGGGCGCATTGGATTATGTGATGAACAACGGCAACGTGTACGAGATTGTGAACCTGGGGAACAACCACCCGGTGAAGCTCAGCGAACTGGTTCATTCCGTTTACAACGTGCTCGGCAAAAATCCCGACATCAAACGTCTTCCGATGCAGCCGGGCGATGTGGACATCACGTATGCCGACATCAGCAAAGCGCAAAAACTTTTCGGATACGATCCCAAAACAACGATGGAAGAAGGGCTGAAAGTTTTTGTAGACTGGTATAAAAAGAATTCTTTTTAAAGGGAAAATCATTTCCTGAATTCTTCTCTGCGAACTCTGCTCCCCTGCGATCCCTGCGTGAACATGTATTTCCATTGAGATATTTCGCTCCATCCATTTTTCAGTGCATTGAACTTTTGTTTCACGCGGAGGCCACAGGGCGTAAAGGTCGCTGACAATGAAAATCGAACGCAACTTTTCCCTGCGTTCTCTGCTCTGCGTAAAACAAAATTCTGAATAAAAAAGCCCGCCTGAAATTTCAAACGGACTTTTGTTTTTCGTAACCCGGCAATTTATTTCTTCAGCAAATCACGGATCTCGGTGAGCAAAACTTCCTGTTTGGTAGGTGCAGCCGGCGCTGGTGCCGCCTCTTCCTTCTTTTTCATGTTGTTCATGAATTTGATCATCATGAACAGAACAAAGGCAATGATGATGAAATCAATGATGGCGCCGATGAACATACCGTATTTGATTTCCGCATCTCCTACTTTGCAGGAGAGCGATTGAAAATTGACTCCCTGCAGTAACATGCCGATGATCGGCATCAGGATATTGTCGACGAGAGAGGCAATGATTTTTCCGAAAGCCGCGCCAATGATGACACCGACAGCCAAATCCATGACGTTTCCTTTCATGGCAAATTCCTTAAATTCTTTTCCAAGTCCCATAGTAGTTGATTTTTATTTGTGTGGAATTATTAAAGCAAGATTTTCTGAGTGCAATTTATGACAAGGAAGGGAATAAATGAAATATTCATCACTTGCCTTTGCTTATCAGCCAGTTTGGGACTTTCAAATACGCTTTAAACATGTATATTAATCAACAATTATGATTTGGAATAAATGTCAATTAAAGCATAACTTTGTTTTTACTAAGACATATTCAGTGATTTTAATGGCAACTGGAATACAAATGAGATTTAAATTTTTCAGTTTCGTTTTATTGATTTTATTTTCTCTCCAATCAAATGCTCAGTGGCAATTGAGAAGTACAGGAAATTATTCACATGATACGTATTGTTTTATTGAATCGTCTGATACTCTTTTAGCCGGAACAATGAATGGCATTCTTGCTTCTATTGATAGCGGAAACACCTGGTTTCCATCAAGTGCAGGTTTACAATCCGACTCTACTATTTTTTGTTTTGGGAAAAACTCAACAGGAATTTTCGCCGGAGGGACTAACTCAATTTATTTTTCAGTCAATAACGGTTCAACCTGGACCAATGTGAATAACAACAGTGGTACTATTTTCGAATTTGCTTTTTTGAATGATACCACTTTTGCTGCATCAATGGGGAATGGTGTGCTCATGTCAGTAAACAACGGTGCGACTTGGATACCGAGGAATGCCGGACTTGGGAATGATAGTGTTTATTGTATTGTTACCAAAGGAAATCTTTTGTTTGCAGGAACGATTCAAGGAGGCATATTCATGTCATCAAATTCAGGTGTAAACTGGTCGGCAGTAAATACAAACCTTCCTTTGCCAATAGTTATCAGGAGTCTTGATACTGACGGAACCAATCTTTATGCAGGAACATGTGATTGGTTAAACCCATCGATTTCTGCATCAGGAATGTATATATCTTCCAACAATGGAACTTCATGGGCGCAGGTTACAACTGGCATCCCAAATGCAAACCCGGTTTTTCAGATAAAAAGTATTGGCAATGCGATACTTGCCGGAGCACATGATGTTTATCGTTCATTAGACCAAGGTGCTAACTGGGCAATTTTCATGAACGGCATTTCGCCCGGTTGCACCTATGGGGCTGGAGGATTTTATGCGACCTCATCTTATGTGTTCTGTGGAATAGAATTGGTATGCATTGGAAGCGTTTACCGAATTGACCGGGGTTCGGTTCTTTCAATAATAGAAATTAACAAATCATCCATCTCAATTTTCCCAAACCCAGCCGTTGATAATTTTATTGTTGCATGGGAAAACTATCTCTATAAAACGGCCATTACAATTACAGACATTACTGGCAAGACAATTTATTCAACAGCCGTCACTGATACACAGAAGGTAATAATAAGCACGAAAAGTTTTTCGGAAGGAATTTATTTTGTACAAATTCAATCTACGAATTATTTAGAAACGAAAAAACTTGTCATTGAACGATGATCCTCATTTGTTTTTGAAAATCTTTTCTTTATTTCCATTGGCTATTCCGGCATCTTAATAAATAAATTAAATCGCGACAAACTTTATTCGCTCCTCATTCTTTTATTTCTGACATTTGCCGCACTGAGATAAGAAACTAATCATGTGTGGAATTGCCGGTATTGCAGCATTCAATGAAAATGGAAAAAAGTTTTTTCCGCAGATCCATCATGCCGTTCAGTCGTTGCAACGTAGAGGCCCGGATGCAAACAACATTTTTTCCCACAACAACATGGTACTGGCTCATACGCGGCTTTCTGTCATCGATACTTCTGCGGCGGCGTCACAACCCATGACCGATGCCAGTGGCCGGTTTACCATCGTCTTCAACGGTGAATTTTTCAACTTCAAAGAACACCGGGAATTTATTAAACAAAAAGGATACAAACTTTCCACCGAAAGCGACACGGAAGTATTGCTTTACCTCTACCTCATCGAAAAAGAAAAATGTCTGCAACGGCTCAACGGGTTTTTCTCCTTTGCAATTTATGACCAGGAAGAAGAATCTCTTTTCCTTGCACGCGACCGTTTCGGAGTCAAACCTTTCCTGTATTACCTCGATGATGACAAACTGGTGTTTGCTTCAGAAATGAAAGCATTGATGGCCATGGGAATTCCGAAAGAGACGGATGACGTTTCTCTCTTCACGTATTTACAACTGAATTATATTCCCGGTCCGGATTCCATTTTCAAAAGAGTAAAAAAACTTTTGCCGGGAACTTTTCTGAAAATCAACCTACAGACTTCTTCAACCGATAAATCATCCGGATCATTTTCCAAAACAACGGCTCCCCTCGCCTATTATACTACAAAAAGAACTGCCTCTGAACTTTCGTATCCTGATCAGCAAAAAAAACTGGCGGAACTCATGGATGCTTCTGTGCAACGAAGACTGATCTCCGATGTTCCGCTCGGCGCTTTCCTGAGCGGCGGCATCGATTCTTCCGTAATCGTGGCGCTTGCTTCCAGGCACGTAAATAAACTGAATACGTTCTCCATCGGTTTTCGGGATGAACCTTTGTTTGATGAAACGAAGTATGCAAACCTCGTTGCACAAAACTGCAAAACCAATCATACCGTTTTCAGTCTTTCGAATGATGACCTGTTCGACAACCTGTTTAACGTACTGGATTACATCGATGAGCCTTTTGCTGATTCTTCAGCACTGGCCGTTTACATTCTCAGCAAGCAGGTTCGCAAACATGTAACGGTGGCTCTTTCCGGCGATGGCGCCGATGAATTGTTCGGCGGTTATAACAAACATGCGGCAGAATGGAGAGCCAGGAACGGTTATGCAATGACAAAGGCCGTGCTACTGCTCGCTCCTCTTTTAAAAATCCTTCCTCAATCAAGAAATTCGAAATACGGAAATAAGTTCAGGCAATTGAATCGCTTTGCGGAAGGAATGAAACTTGATGCCAAGGAAAGATACTGGCGCTGGGCTGGATTTGAGAGTGAAGAAGAAGTAAAAAAAATGCTGGTCGCCGATCTTTCAGAGAAAACAAAAAGCAAAGAATACCAACAAAGAAAATCAACGTTGCTTCAGCACATCACCCATGAAGGCGATTTGAATGATGTTTTTTATACGGATATGAAAATGGTTCTTCCCGGCGACATGCTCACGAAGGTCGATCTCATGTCGATGGCGAATTCACTCGAAGTACGAACACCGTTCCTCGATTACGAAGTTGTTGATTTTGCTTTTTCTCTTCCGGTGAGTTCCAAAATTGACCGTGATGGAAGAAAAAAAATAATCCGTGATGCGTTCCGGCCGTTGCTTCCGGAAGAATTATACCATCGGAATAAACAAGGATTCGAAGTGCCGTTGCTCAAATGGTTCCGATCAGAATTGAAATCACTGATCACCGATGATTTGCTGGAAGACCGTTTCATCACTGAACAAAACATTTTTCATGTGGACGCCATTCGCCTCCTGAAACAAAAATTATTTTCTTCCAATCCTAGTGAATCGGTTGCACAGGTCTGGGCGCTGATTGTATTTCAATACTGGTGGAAGAAAAATATGAAGTAAGCGACAACACCAGAGTTTTTTTGTTAGCGATCTTTCTGAATTGATTTTTTACCATGGAGTCACGGAGGACACAGAGAATTCTTCGTGAACCTCCATGCCCTCCGTGGTGAGTTTTTGCATACAGATGAAATACAAAAGATGTCGGTTTAATAATTCCAAAAAATACAATTAACAGGTTTACTTTCTCTATTTTTGTCTCGAATTTTTATGCATAAGAAAACTAAAATCTTACATACGATGACCTGGCTTGCGAAAGGCGGCGGTGTAGACAACAACGTATTCCTGACGATCAACGGACTGAAAGACGAGTTTGATTTTCATTTTGCCGTCGGGAATGAAATTCATCACAATCCGTTTAAGGATATCAAAGGCGTTCGTTTCATCGTCTGTAAAAATCTTGTTCGACCGATCCGTCCCGTCCAGGACATCCTGGCCTTGATTTTTTTTATACGGCTGATCAGGAAAGAAAAATACGACATCGTGCATACGCATGAAACCAAGGCAAGTCTTATTACAAGGCTGGCAGCGTATCTCGGAGGTTGCAAGTACATCATTTACGGATTGCACGGCGTAACGTTCAACGATCCGATGAGTACTCTGAAAAGGAACATGTACATCCTGATTGAGCGGTTGACCATTGGAGTGAGTAACCTGGTAGTTGGCGTGAGTAAAGACGTGATCCGGTTGTACCACGAAAATAAAATCGGTACTAAAATTCCATACCGTGTTGTACACAGCGGCATTGATGTAGATCAATACATGCGTGATGAACTGAAGAGTGAAGAACAAAAATCAGCATTGAAAACTTCCCTGGGAATTCAACGGAATGACGTCGTGTGTATCAACATCGGCCGCTTTTCTCATTCGAAAGGCCAGCGTTTTACCATCAAGAGTTTTGCTGAGTTGAGAAAAAAAAACAGCAACATCAAACTCATCCTTGTCGGTGAAGGAGAAC
The DNA here is from genome assembly GCA_026391945.1 of Bacteroidota bacterium. GTDB lineage: Bacteria > Bacteroidota > Bacteroidia > AKYH767-A > 2013-40CM-41-45 > JAPLDA01. The sequence goes on from JAPLDA010000069.1 coordinate 7,066, forward strand.
TGACGAACGAATGCAGGCAACAGGTTCGGGATCTCGGTATCGAAAACGATGTGATCTTCTATGGATTCTCTGATACGGTTGCGAAGCTTCTTTCCATTTCCGACATTCACGTTCTCACTTCGCTCCGCGAAGGGTTGCCACGCGTGGCTGCAGAAGCATCCCTGATGAAAGTCCCCACCGTTGCATTCGAGGTGGAAGGTATTCGTGAAGTGATTACACATACTGAAAACGGTTTCATCGTGAGCCAGGGAGATGTTCCTGCACTGACCGGTAAAATCCAGGAGTTGATAGATGATCCACAGAAAAGAAAAATGTTCGCTGAGAGAGTTTCAGTTCATGTAAAAAAAGACTGGGATTCGCGCGTGATGATTCAACAACTGAGAGAACTCTACATTCAGCAACCCAATTCCTGATTCTCAATTCCCATTTTTCAAATCTCAATACTCAATACTCAACACATAACTCTTAATTCTCAATACCCAATACTCAATACTAATAATCAATACCAATACTCAATAACAAATTCCCTGCATGCTGAACGCTTTTACTGTTGATCTTGAAGACTGGTATCATGGAATCGGAATTCCCGAAAGTGACTGGCATCTTTATGAAAGAAGAATCCGGATCGGTGTTGACAAAATCCTGAACATCTTATCAAAGCACAAAGTGAAAGCCACTTTTTTTGTTTTGGGAAAAGTGATGGAGGAACATCCTGATATCATCCGCGAATTGATCCGGGAAGGACATGAAATCGGCTGTCATACCTATTCTCACACCGAATTATTCAATCTCAACAGAGAAAATTTCGATCATGAAATTTCGAAATGCATGGAGCTGCTTAAAAATTTCGGCATCATGTACTCCGGTTTCAGGGCTCCTTATTTTTCGATTGACAAACGCTCGTGGTGGGCGCTGGAAGTATTGCAAAAGCACGGGTTCCTGTACGATGCCAGCATTTATCCGGGCGACAGCAAGCGAACAGGAATTCCCGGTTACAGGAAAGACATTCATTTGATTGAAGAGTTCAAACTTTGGGAAGTTCCCATCACCACGTTCAAAATTCTGAATTTTGATTTTGCTTTGGGCGGCGCTTTCTTTCGTATTCTTCCTTACCACTATTTTGCCGGCAAACTGAAACAGGTAAATAAAAACCGGCCGGGAATATTTTATGTTCATCCGTGGGAACTGGACGAAAAACATCCGTACCTTTCTTCCTTATCAGCACGAAGAAGAATTCCGCATTATTTTAACCTGGGTAAAACTGAAAAAAGATTGCAACAAATCGTTCAGGATTTCGAATTTTGCAAACTGGAAGACCTCATTAAAAATAAACAGTCATGAGTACAATGAACCAAACAGAAACGCAGCAGGTCGCTACATTTTTTGAAGGGTATGCCAGCGGATTCGACAGCATCTACGGACATGCTGAGAAGAGAAGCGGTTTTCAAAAACTGATTGATCAGCTATTCAGGAAAACCATGTTCCTTAGATTCCGGGAAACATTGAAAAACACGGCGAACCCGGCGATTGAATCGATCATCGACATTGGCTGCGGGCCCGGACATTATTGTTTTGAATTTCTCAAACAACATAAAAAAGTAACCGGGCTGGATCTCTCGGAAGAGATGCTGAAGATTGCGAGGAAAAACATCCAGGCGCTTTCCAAATCCGATGCGCAGTTTATCAAAGCCGATTATCTCGCTCATCCATTCAATCAGCAATTCGATGCCGCCTGCCTGATGGGTTTCTTCGACTACATCAGGAATCCTCTCGACATTCTTTTGAAGCTGAAAAAAGAAATCAGGAAAGAGATTTATGCCAGCTTCCCAAAGAGTGGCGGCATCTTATCTGTTCAAAGAAAAATCAGGTACAAACTCCGAAACTGTCCGCTGTACATGTATTCAAAAAGCGACCTCAACCAACTGATGAAAGCAGCCGGAATACAAAACTTCGAAATCACCGACTGCGAAAGGGATTGGTTTGTGAAAATAAAATTGTGAGAAGTATAGGGGACTTTCTTTAATTTGTGAGTTAGCTGCCATTAAATAAGCATTCTGCAAATTCGAAACATTAAGAATATTTTCAACAATGGATCAATTAGAAATCTTTTACAATAAACTTTATGACAATAAGGAATCTAAGGATCCAAAGACATTCATAAAATTATTTGAAGAAAATAAAGAATTAATTGAAAGTACCGACGCTTCAACTTCCAACCCTGACTTTAGTGGAATATTAAGATTAATATCAGACTACGCAATCTCATTATCAAACTATGGAAGCACAACGAAAGCTATTCCATATCTCGACAAAGCAATTAAACTTTTTCATGACTTCTCAACATTCAAGAATGAAGACCTAAATAAAATTCCAATTTATGAAACATTAGTCTGGAGAAGAGGGGTTGATAACTACCATTTGAAAAAGTATTCATTGGCGACAACAGATTTTCAATATTTGGTTGAGAACTTTCCCGACAACGATGTCTATCGGAATTGGCTTCTTGCTTCGCGTACAATTAAAGCAAAAAAATATCTAAATATTCTTTGGCCAGCTGGTTTCATTTGTCTGATGTGGGAAACGATGGTGAATAAGGAAGATGCGAAACTTAAAGACTACCTTTTAATTGCTATGATTGTTATATTCGTGCTTGCAATTGCGGTTGAGATAATTAATTCACTCGTAAAAGATAGTATCAAAAAGAAATAACTCACCCCTGAATGTGGGTCGTAACGGCAGCTAACATCCAAATTAAAAGCAATAATTTTTTGAAGGGCAGTTTCCGTTAGTTAAGTTTGTGCAAGTAATGAACAGTGTGCGTTTTGCAAAAAGATTGCGACAGAGGAAAACGGAATTGTAGAGAGTTTAATGTCGCAATCTTTTTGCGGAGACAGACCAACGTTCTAACCCTTCAAAAAATTACTGCTTTAATTCCTGATACGTTATGCGCAATGCGAGCGTACCAACCTGAAAGTGTCAGCAAGAAACAAACAGAGAAAATAACACGATGAACTCAAAATTACTTTTATTTTCAACTAGTTTCATTACCTTTATTTTTCTTGGATGGACAAACGAAGCAACTGAAATTGACAGTTGCTTTCTCAATTTCAAAGACGCGAGTGATTTAATCACAAATGGAGCAGAAAAATTCGAGGACGTTAATAGCAAGCGTTATAAAGTAGAAACAGACAGCGGAAAAGTTGAAGTTAATTTAGCAGAGAGTTTTTTAGTTAGCTATTACAATGTGAAGAAAAAACTTTTTGTATTCATAAAAGTTTCGCGTTCAGAAAACGAGTTCTATGAGCTAAATAAAATACGGTTCACTGAAAGTTTTAGACACCTTGTATCTCACAATAAAGGGATGGAAACAAATGACCTTGTAGAAAGTGAATTTAATGGATATAAAGTTCATGGATTTTTATACACTAAGAAGATAGAAACTACTTGGGGTTTTTATGAAATGTTTCCAGGTAATGGCATCGCCCTGCAATTCTATTTTAACGGCATTGTAAAGAAAGCAGACAGAACTTATGAAACTGTTGATGACTACAAGAGATTGCGAGATAGGTTCATGGATGAATATACTAAACATCTTATGACATGCAAACATTGAACGAGATAATTTCATGGACAGAAGGGCACATGCGCATATCAAAATTAAAAGCAATAATTCTTTGAAGGGCAGTTTTCGTTCTTTAGGTTTGTGCAAGTAATGAGCATCCTGCGTTTTGCAAAAAGCTTGCGCTGGAGAAAAAAGGAATTGTAGAGAGTTTAATTGGCGCAATCTTTTTGCGGATACAGACCAACGTTCTAACCCTTCAAAAAATTACTGCTTTAATTCCTTGTGCGTCAGACTGTGCAAAAACCGGAGGATAACTTTTGATCATTCTTCTTCTAATTTTTCGAGATTGATATTATCTTAAAGGTAAATTAGAATTTACTATGTTACATCACACAGGAACAGACCGCGAACAGCTTACCATGTTCCCGCTTTCCCTGGATGAGATGGTGGATCAGGACAACCCGGTACGTATTATTGATTTATTTGTGAACCGGTTTGATTTCGTCGGACGGCTGATTGAACGTTCTCAATATACCCCGGCTGTAGAAGCAAATTCCAAACGCATACGCCAGGAGAAAGAAAAATATTTACTTCGTCAACAAATTGTGGAACATCCTTTCGAAACCATTAAACGCCAGTGGGGGTTTGATCATGTCTTTCTCAAAGGCCTGAAAAAAAATGAAGCGGACTTCGGATTGGTCTTTACCACATACAACCTCAGGAGAATTCTGTCCATACTTGGCATTCCTGAGTTGAAAAAACGCCTGGGAGGCGCTTTTTTATTTTTTTCTATCCGATTAGCCACCATAAACAAGTATGGCATCAATTATTTTTTTCGCCGGTATAGCATCGCGTAGATACGTATTGCATCTCAGGTAAATGCTACCATTTGTTATTGCACGAACTGGCGTTAGCGGTAAGTATTGTCAGTCTGCTAACTTGAAACTTTCCAGCATGGAATGGCCATTTTTCAATCAATATTTCTTTTATGAGGACTTGCTTTCAGTTAACTTTTAAGTTACCTTTGTCATGTGACAATTGAAAGAAAAATCATATTTCACGGGCAATATTTCCAGAACTTCTATCTTGAACAGACTGATCACGTTCGGGAGAAGATTGGTTATGTGTTTCGGGTTATTAAGACTGTTGAAAGGATACCTGGCAAATTTCTGAAGCATTTGGAAGGGACTGATGGGCTTTATGAAATACGGGTTGAGGTCAGTAGCAATATTTATCGCATCTTCTGCTGCTTTGACAAAGGAAACCTGGTTGTATTGTTCAACGCATTTCAAAAGAAAGTACAAAAAACACCAAAGCAGGAAGTTGAACTTGCTCTTAAACTGAAAAAAGAATATTTCAACTTGAAAAATAAAAAGAAATGAAAAAGAACGAAGCAATTAGAAAAGCAAAATCCTTTGACGAACTTTTAGATATCCAATACGGAAAAATTGGGACTAAAAAACGTGATGCCTTTGACGAAAGAGCACAGTATTTTGTAATCAGCGAAACTCTCAAAGACGCAAGACGGGAAGCTAATATGACTCAAGAAGAACTTGCAGATAAAGTTGGGACTAAAAAAAGTTATATCTCAAGACTTGAAAACGGCAAATGTGACATTCAGCTCTCAACTCTTTATCGAATCTTCGAAGTCGGCCTTGGAATGAGGATCAGCTTACTCATTGCATAAAGACTTCGTAGCTAAGAAACGCCAACCGCAGAGATCATCAAATCAATCAAAAATATATTATTTTCATTCATTTTATTGTTTTATTTTTGTTCGCTTTGTAAAAATAAAGTATGCGAAAACTGCTGTTCCTGTTGTTCATCATTCCATTCTTTTCCTGCAGGACCCTCAACCCCAGTGTCATGTTTGAGTCGGGCAACCAGTACACCTTTCCCGACGATTCCGTTCTGAACCAAACAAAGGAATACCTGATTGCGAACGAGGATCACCTCGACATGAAGATTTTCACCAACGATGGATTCCGGCTGGTCGACGTCACCCAGTCGATGCTCGGTATAAACCAGTTGACGTACTATGTGGTTGAACCGGATGGGCTTGTGAAGTTACCGCTGATCGGGAGAGTATCGCTGCGGGGACTGAACATCCATGACGCTGAAAAATTCCTCGAAGAAAAATATGCCACCTATTTTGTGACGCCTTATGTGATGCTCCGCGTAACCAGCCGCCAGGTGCTTGTATTTCCGGGCGACGGAGGAACAGGAGTCGTCATCAGCCTTCAGAATGAAAACACCACGCTGCTGGAAGCGCTTACCGTTGCAGGAGGCGTGAAAGCCCGCGGCAAAGCTTATAAAATAAAACTCATCCGTGGCGATCCGAGAAACCCGAAAGTTTACCTGGTTGATTTGTCCACGATCGAGGGCATGAAAAAATCAAACATGACGGTACAGTCGAAAGACATCATTTATGTGGAGCCATCGCCTGAGTATTCATCAAAAGTTTTATCGCAGATCACTCCTTACGTGAGCATTCTTACCACCGTCCTCCTGGTCGTCAACTTATTAAAGAAGTAAGCCATAATGCCTAAGAAAAAAATCACCAACCTCAACGAGGATTTCGATCTTAAGCTGTTTGTAATCATTGCTAAAAACAATTTTTACTGGATCGTTGTGCTGATTGCCCTCGGCCTTACTTTTTCTTACCTCTACCTCCGTTACACGCCTCCTGTTTACCAGGCACAGTCGGTGATTAAAATTGATGTGGTGAACAATGCAAACGCCATTCTCAACATCAACAACAATGCGTTGGAACAAAGCGCTTCGAGTTCACTCGCCGGCGACATTGAACTCATCCGTTCGAGGGTGATTCTCGGGCGTGCCCTTTCCAGGCTGCCTCTCAACGTGAGTTACTATTGCAAAGGAACGGTGCTGCTGAATGAACTGTACACCGGCAGTCCTTTCAGGGTGGAAGCCACGATCAAAGATTCGTCGGTGATGGATGTTCCCATCAACATTGAATTCCAGCCGGAAGACAGGGTAAAAATTTCCTACCGTTTGAACGGCAAGAACAACCAGGGAGTTTTTAAAGCGGATGAGTTGATACGCCTGCCGGAACTGGATCTCCGGATCACCGTTGTCAATTTCAAGGTCATCATTGATCACCAGAATGCCATCAAGAAACAGGCGTATTTTTTCATCATCAACGACCCGGAAACAAATGTGAACCATTACATCCGCCAGATCCGGGTCATGCTGCTCAACCAACAGGCGCAGACCATCCAGGTGCTGTACAACGACAACAATACCTACAAGGCCGCTGATATGGTGAATGCCATGGTAAGCGAGTTCAACGCCTACGACCAGGAAAGAAAATCGGAACGTGAAACAAGATCGCTGGAGTTTATCAATGCCACACTTGCCAACATCGATGTGGAACTTAAAAATTCCGAGTTCTCCCTCGAAGCATTCAAAAAAGATAACAAGATTCTGAATCCTACGCTGAATGCCAGTGAAGACCTGACGCACATCAACGACCTGATCAACCAGCGCATCCTGGTGCAACTCGATATCGCCGTGGTAGACCGTCTTGAAAAAAACCTGTCGCAGAACACGGAATTATCGAGCCTGGTTTCCATCATCGCCGGCACTTACACCGACCCGGTTTTGTCGACGCTGATCCAGAACATACAGAACCTGGAAAATGAAAAACAAAAACTGAAACTCCAGGCCACCGATGAGAACTACAGCGTGAAAGCAGTGCAGGCGCAAATCCGCAACCAGCGCGACCTTCTGATGAGCAGCATAAAAAATGCAAGGCTTTCGCTGCAAAGTAAAATCACCCTGATTGACAGCCGCATTTCCGAATTCGAAAACAAATTCATGGAACTACCGGGCAAAGAAGCGGAGTTGAACCGGCTTCAGCGGATGTTCGACATCAACCAGAAATTTTATGCCTTGTTACTTGAAAAAAAGGTGGAGTTTTCCATCAGCAAAGCCGGTGTCGTATCCAACAACATCATTCTTGAAAAAGCGTATGCCAGCCCGACTCCCATTTCACCGGTGCGGAAGATCATCCTGGCCGGAAGCCTTGCCATTGCTTTTGTGATCAGCTTCGTGATTATTTTTTTCCGATACCTCGTATACAACGAGATCACTTCGCTCGAAGAAATCAACCAGTACACCGATGCTGCCTTGCTTGGAATCGTTCCGAAGTACAAGAGTGAAATTCCCGTTTCACAGTTGCTGGTCGATAAGAATCCCAAGTCGGCGATTTCAGAATCGTTTCGTTCCATTCGCACCAACCTGCAGTTTATTTCGAACGATCCCGGAGCCAAAGTGATTGGCATCACATCCACCATTTCCGGGGAAGGAAAAACATTTGTGGCGATCAACCTCGCCGGCGTCATTGCATTCTCTGACAAGAGAGTGGTGATCATTGACCTGGACATGAGAAAGCCAAAAATTCATTTGGGTTTCAGCGTGGAGAATATCAGGGGAATGAGTACCATCCTGATCGGCAAAGACCATCCCGATGCCTGCATCAATCATAGTAATCTCAAGAATCTTGATTTCATTACTGCCGGACCGATTCCACCGAATCCTTCGGAATTGATTTTAAGTCCGAAGATGAATGAGCTGATTGACTACCTCAAAAACCTGTACGATGTGATCATCATTGATACGCCTCCTGTCGGTATTGTTACGGATGGAGTGAAGATCATCCAGAATGCCGACATCCCGATTTATATTTTACGCGCTTTGTATTCCAAACGCATGTTCATCCAGAACCTGAACAAACTGATCGACGAAAACAAAATGCATAAGCTTTCTGTTGTTCTGAACGGTGTCGAAATGTCGCGCTTCAAATACGGCTACGGATACGGCTATGGATACGGTTACGGCTATGGATACGGCTACGGGTATTACGATGAAGAAACAAAAAAGAAACTCACACGGTGGCAGCGTATCCGAACCGTTTTCAGCCGTAACTGACCGCGTGCTGTACTCATCCTGTTATTGATTATGAAATTTATCGAGACACCATTAGAAGGACTGATCCTTATTGAACCAAAAATTTTCCGTGATGACCGCGGATATTTTTTTGAATCTTTCAACAGCGCCTTGTTCAGTGAATACGGGATCACCGCGGAGTTTGTTCAGGACAATCAATCCATGAGCCACCGAGGCGTGCTGAGAGGATTGCATTTTCAAAACCCGCCGCATGAACAAGGCAAACTGATACGTGTGTCGCGCGGCGCTGTGCTGGATGTAACCGTTGACATCCGGAAAAATTCTTCCACCTTTGGTCAGTATTATTCCGTTGAACTGAGCGAAAGTAACCTGAAGATGCTGTGGATCCCGCCCGGTTTTGCTCATGGATTCCTGACGCTTGAAGATCATACATTGTTTCTCTATAAATGTACCGGACTCTATAACAAATCAGCAGAAAGTGGAATCCGTTATGACGATCCTGACCTTGGCATTCAATGGAAAGAAAAAAATCCGGTACTTTCCGGAAAAGACCTCGACCTGCCATCCTGGAAAGAGTATATTCGTTTGCCTTCCTGATGTAAATTTTTATTTTTGTTCGCTCAATTAAAGCAGACCTATCCACTATGACTTATTCAAGCCAGTATTTGTATTTAGTATACGGCTCTTTTTTTATACTCTCCATCATTTTTTCAGTACTCATCAACCTGTTATTCTTAAAGTTTGTACGGACTCTGGGAATCAGGAATGAAGCAGAACCCGTGATACGATGGAGTTCGCAGTCGAAGCCCGCCGTCGGAGGTTTTTCATTTTACATCCTCTGCCTCCTCTCCATCATTGCCTTTTCAGTTTTCTTTGACATCAACAAAGTATTCCTGAACAAAGAGTTCATCGGCTTTTTACTTGCCACCATGCTCGGTTTCCTGCTTGGGTTGACCGATGATGCATACAACACCAGGCCGTGGTTTAAATTTTTTACACAGGTGGCTTGCGGACTGATTCTCGTATTAACCGGGACGTACATCTCCATTTCCTATATCCAGCCGATCAACTATGTAATCACCATTTTTTGGGTTGTTGGAATCATGAATGCACTGAACATGCTGGATAACATGGATGCCATCTCCACCACTGTTTCCATTTCGATTATCCTGTCGGCCCTTGCCGTGATGATACTTCACAATGAGTTGGAAAGCGTTTACTTCATGATCATGATCGGCGTGATGGCAGGGCTGATCGGTTTCCTTTTTTACAACTGGCATCCTTCCAAAATGTACATGGGCGATACAGGCAGCCAGTTTCTCGGAGTTTTTTTGGCCGCCATCGGCATCAAATACCTATGGAATGCTGATCCGCCGACGGGAGATTTCATCAGCGCAAGAAATTTATTGCTTCCGCTTATTGTTTTTATTATGCCGATCGTTGACACCACCACCGTTGTCATCAACCGGATATCAAAAGGACAGTCGCCGTTCGTAGGAGGGAAAGACCACACTACGCATGCGCTGGCCTATCTTGGTTTCAGTGACCGGCAGGTGGCATTTGTCTATTGGGGAATCACGTTCATTTCACTGATCATCGTGGTGATTTCGGAAAAATTTCTTTTGAACTGGAACCACCTGTACACCGTTATTTTTTCCATTTATTTTCTTTCCATGTTCGGGTTGTTTTTTTACACCTCCCGGATCAAACGGGATAATTAATCATTCCGTTCTTTACCGGTATCTTTATCCACGGTTTCAAAAACGCACTCATGAAAAAATACTGGGTATTCATCTTCTTGCTGGTGATGACATCGGCACTGCTGAAATTTCTTATCGCCTCAACCGGGAGCCCGGATGATGAATATTCAAAGTTATTCCGGGAAAACCAGCACACGTATGCACTGAATCTTCCGAAAGAATTATTTTTTGCTGATGAAAAAGTTCCCCTGAATATTTTTGATGTGAGAGAAAGGCTCGACCGGGAACTGCTGGTGAATGTGTACTGGCAATCGCAAACGATATTGCTGATCAAACGCGCCAACCGCTGGTTTCCCGTCATCGAACCAATCCTGAAAAAAAATAATGTGCCGGACGATTTCAAATACCTCTGTGTTGCTGAAAGCGGTTTGAACAACGTGGTTTCTCCATCCAACGCCGTTGGTTTCTGGCAGTTTATCGAATCAACCGGTAAGTTAAACGGACTTGAAATGAATGATGAAGTGGATGAACGGTACAGCGTGGAACGTTCCACGGAAGCCGCCTGTGATTTTTTTAACAAGGCATACAGCCAGTTTGGAAGCTGGACGCTCGTAGCTGCATCCTACAACATGGGAACCACAGGTCTTGAGAAGCAAATTGAAAAACAAAAAGCACACAACTATTATGATCTGTTGTTGAATGACGAAACCTTCCGCTATGTTTTCCGGATTCTTGCCATCAAGGAAATCATGAATCATGCGGTGCAATATGGGTTTTATTTCAGGTACCAGGATTTGTATCCTCCGTTCGAATACAACACGGTAACGGTTGACAGTGGCATCGCTGACCTTGCAGATTTTTCCATACAAAATAAGATCAACTACAAAACACTGAAGATGCTGAACCCCTGGCTGCGCCAGAATTACCTCATCAATAAAAACAGGAAAAGTTATTCCATCAAAATTCTGAAAACAGGTTTTGGATCGGTAAGCGATAGTCTGAAGTAGCGACCCGGCAGATTGTATAGCATTGGTCTAATCGTCTTATCGTCGGTTGTCTTACTTGTGCGTAGTTGAATGGTTGATTTGTTAATTGAGTTGATTAAGTTAACTGTATGTCTTGATTCGTGGTTCTTGATTCTCCACTCTCAACCCATCCCAACGCCCCCGGTACTACCAACCCATCCTTTTCCTACCTTTGCAAAAATGGCTGAAGAAACAGAACTGCTCGAAATTTTCGGAGCGCGTGTTCACAATTTAAAAAACATCGACGTCACCATTCCGCGCAACCAATTCGTTGTGATCACGGGATTGAGTGGTAGCGGGAAATCTTCGCTTGCCTTCGACACCATTTATGCAGAAGGGCAACGCAGGTACCTCGAAAGCTTTTCGGCCTATGCCAGGCAGTTCCTCGGCAACATGGAACGGCCGGATGTGGACAAAATAACCGGCCTCAGCCCGGTTATTTCCATCGAACAAAAAACCACCAACCTGAATCCACGTTCCACGGTAGGAACGGTTACTGAAATTTATGATTTTCTCCGACTGCTTTTCGCGCGCACTTCCGATGCGTATTCGTATGTGACGAATGAAAAAATGATCCGGCTGAGCGATGACCAGATCATTGAGCTCATCATCAAAAAATTTGAATCGAAGAAAGTGGTGCTGCTTGCTCCATTGGTAAAAGGCCGCAAAGGACATTACCGCGAACTCTTCGAACAACTGATGCAGCAAGGCTACCTGAAAGTAAGAACAGACGGAAGAATTGTCGATCTGAAAAAAGGACTGCAGCTCGACCGTTACAAAACGCATGATGTGGAACTGGTAATCGACCGGCTCGAAATTTCAGAATCATCGAAGCAACGATTGAATGAATCTCTTGCTCTTGCCATGAAAACCGGTAAAGGTTCCATCATCCTGATGGAAGCCGAAAAAGAAAAAGATCATTATTTCAGCAGGCACCTGATGTGTCCCACTTCGGGAATTTCCTATGATGAGCCTGCGCCGAACATGTTTTCATTCAACTCGCCTTACGGCGCCTGCCGCCGGTGCAACGGCCTGGGAACGATTTCGGAAGCGGATATCAAAAGCATCATTCCTGATCCGAAGAAAAATATCAAGTCGGGCGGAATTGCTCCTCTCGGCCAGCAGCGCGACACCTGGATTTTCAAACAACTGATTTCTCTCGGGAGAAAATACAATTTCAACCTCACCATACCGATTGAAGAAATTCCGGAGGATGCGATGAACGTGATTCTCTATGGTTCGGATGATGTGCTGAACCTGCATTCGGATTATTCAGGAATCTCTCCGCAGAATTATTCCATGACGTACGAAGGCATCGTCAATTTCATCATCCACCAGGATCATGAACAGGCATCGCAATCGCTGCGCAGGTGGATACAAAGTTTCATGCAGAATGTCACCTGTCCAGAATGCAAAGGTGCGCGGTTGAGAAAAGAATCGCTTTACTTCCGCATCGATCAGAAAAATATTGCAGAACTCGCCGGCATGGACATCATGCAACTGGGTGATTGGTTCGGCAACCTTGAATCGAGGATCAGTGCGAGGCAGAAAAAAATCGGAACGGAAGTCATCAAAGAAATCAGGAAGCGGATAAAATTCCTCCTGGATGTCGGGCTCGATTACCTCTCGTTGAACAGAAGTTCCAAATCGCTTTCCGGCGGAGAATCGCAACGGATTCGTCTCGCTACGCAAATCGGTTCGCAACTCGTCGGCGTGCTGTATATCCTGGATGAACCGAGCATCGGCTTGCACCAGCGTGATAACGTGCGACTGATCCGTTCGCTGCAGGATTTGCGCGACGCAGGCAATTCGATCGTGGTGGTGGAACATGACAAAGAAACCATTCTTGCTGCGGATTACATTGTGGATCTTGGCCCGGGAGCCGGAACGCACGGCGGACAGGTGGTGGCTTACGGAACTCCATCTGAAATCGTTCATCAGAAAAGCCTCACCACCGATTACCTGAACGGAACGCGTTCGATTCCTGTTCCTGTCAAGTACAGAACCGGTACAGGCAAGCATCTTGAGATCAAGGGAGCCACCGGCAACAACCTGAAGAATGTGAACGTAAAAATTCCGCTTGGCAAATTTGTTTGCGTAACGGGAGTTTCGGGTAGCGGGAAATCAACCTTGATCAACGAAACGTTGTACCCGATCCTCAACCAGCATTTTTATGATGCCTTGCAAAAACCGCTTCCGTACAAAAGCATCAGCGGGTTGCAACTGGTTGATAAAGTCATTGAAATTGACCAGTCGCCGATCGGCCGCACTCCGCGGTCGAATCCTGCCACCTACACCGGCGTTTTCACCGACATCAGGACGTTGTTTTCTTCGTTGCCGGAAGCGCAAATCCGCGGATACCAGCCGGGAAGATTTTCGTTTAACGTGAAAGGCGGACGCTGTGAAACCTGCCAGGGTGGCGGCATGCGGGTGATAGAAATGAATTTTCTTCCGGACGTGTATGTGCAATGCGAAACCTGCCGCGGGAAAAGATACAACAGGGAAACGATTGAAATCCGGTACCGGGGAAAATCCATCAGCGATGTACTCGACATGAGCATTGAAGATGCAGTCGGATTTTTCACTCACATTCCTTCCATCCTTCATAAAATAAAAACGCTGGAAGAAGTCGGGCTTGGCTACATCACACTTGGACAACAGTCCACGACGTTATCCGGCGGTGAAGCGCAACGCGTGAAACTGGCCACTGAACTTTCGAAACGGGATACCGGGAAAACTTTTTACATCCTCGATGAGCCGACAACAGGATTGCATTTTGAAGATGTGAAAATTCTTCTTGAAGTATTGAATCGTTTGGTCGACAAAGGAAACACGGTGCTGGTGATCGAACACAACATGGATGTGATCAAAGTCGCCGACCACATCATTGATTTGGGACCGGAAGGCGGCGATCGCGGTGGAACCATTGTCGCCTATGGAAATCCGAATGAAATTCTTCAAAACAAAGAATCGGTGACCTCTCAGTTTTTGAAAATGGAACTTGAAAATAAACACCAGGTGAGAAACCTTCAGCATAATTAATCGTTTAGAATCTGTTACCTCCTTTCAATATTTTTGTTGAAGTGATGTTTTTATTGTCTCATTTAAAAATAATATCAGGATGAATTTTGACGAGGCGCAGATACGGAAAGCATTTTCCGATAAAGACTGGCAGGAAATAAAGGCGCATGACACCTGGCAGATTTTCAAAGTGATGGCTGAATTCGTGGATGGCTTCGACAAACTGAGTAAAATCGGGCCCTGTGTTTCCGTCTTCGGTTCGGCGAGAACCAAACCTGAACATGAGTTTTACAAGCTTGCAGAAGAGATCGCTTTTAAACTCACCAAGGAAGGGTACGGAATCATCACCGGCGGCGGACCGGGAATTATGGAAGCCGCCAACAAGGGAGCTAAAACTGCCGGAGGAAAATCGGTGGGACTGAATATCGAATTGCCGTTCGAACAAAGTTCGAATCCATACATTGATCCCGACAAGCTGATCACCTTTGATTATTTCTTCGTCCGCAAACTCATGTTCATCAAATATGCACAAGGCTTTGTTGTGCTCCCCGGAGGTTTCGGAACCATGGATGAACTGTTTGAAGCCGTCACGCTCATCCAGACAAAAAAAATTGCCAAGTTCCCGATCGTTCTTGCCGGGAAAGAATACTGGTCGGGCTTAATCGGCTGGATCAAAGATGTGCTGGTGAAAGAAATGATGGTTGATCCGAATGACCTCAACCTGATTTATGTGGCTGAAACAGCCGACCAGGCGGTGAAACACATCAACGATTTTTACTCGCGCTACCTCCTGAAACCCAACTTCTGATCGCCAGCTTACCAACTTGTTTTTCAACAAACAATGTTGAATAACTCGCCGGCAAAGGATTTTCAACATCCACTCCTCTATCGTACTTTTCTCCTGTATTTCAAACCGGGAAAATTGATCAAGACTTTATCCGTTTTTATTTCGGTATTGTTGCTGTTTATTGCGTCTGCTTTTTTTCAGACCGATGAACCGGTGAGCGTGCAACCTGTTGTTCCTTCCTCTTTGAAACCCGGTGATGAATTCATCGTGGAACTGAAGGTGGATAAAGGAACCATTTCAGGTTTCGGATCCCTGCAACAATTTCTTCCTGAAGGATTCATCGCCACACCGGTTGAATTGCGCGGGGGAGAATTCACGTTTGAAAAACAACATGTTTCGATCAACTGGAAAGAACTTCCGTCAGAAGCCTCCTTCACGGTTTCTTACAAAGTCAAAACAAATGCATCGTGCAGCGGACTGAAAACGGTGAACGGTGAATTCGCTTACGTGGAAAACGATGTAGCAAAAAAAGTATCGATGACGCCGTCGGTACTCACGATGAACGAAGACATCCTGATCACGAATGCCATGCTCGAAGAGATGAACAGGGAAATTACCGTTGAAAAAATAATCAGGCCGGTGAGTGAACTAAACGGGAAGTACATGGTTTACCTGAAAATAAGCAAAGGGACAAAACAATCGGCTGCCCGTATTTTCGACCAGCTCATCGATGGTTATTCGGCGGAAATTCTGGATGCAAAAGGCGGTCAATTCAGTGTGGCATCCCGTCTCGCCGAATTTTATTGGGAACGGTTGCCTGCTGATACCCAGTTTACGGTTTCCTATTCGATGGTTGCCGACAGTTCCATGTCAGCGTCATATTCGATCACGCAGCTTTTGAAATTTGAGGATGAAGAAAATGATTTAACGGCTTCGTGTTGCCCGACGAATGGAAAAACACTCCGTGAGTATCATACAGGATCATCACAGGCTGATTTTCCACCGCCCCAAAATGGAATTTACTTTAAAGTTCAGATTGCAGCAACAAGGCGCAGTCCTGAACGTACTAACAGTTTCTTCCTGTCGAAATACAGGATCGATGAACCTGTTGACCTGACCATGCATGAAGGGTGGAAAAAATACCTCATCGGAACGTTCGAAAAATATGCTGCTGCAAAACAGCATCGTTCTGAAACCCAGGCTAAAGTGCCAGATGCATTCGTGGTCGCTTATAACAACGGGGAAAGAATTCCCCTGCAGGAAGCATTGAAGACAAAAAAAAGAAATCAATAAATTTTGGATACCCATCACCTTCATATCAACAGGAGTAATAAGGGGGAAAAACTGGCTGCCACGCTGGTTTGCATTTTCATCCTTTTGTCGGAATGTGTTGTTGCTGATTCACCGACGGATTTCGAAAACTCCGGGAAGAAATTTTTACCGACTGTTTCCATGGCAGAAGGAGTGATGTCGTTCATCGGTGATGTCGGCAATAACCGCTTCAACCAACCTTTGATGGCGAGAAGCGGGTTCCAGATCGAAATTCAGAAACCGGCAACGGGCAACCTGGCTTTTTCCATTTTTCTTCTTTCCGGAAAAGTTTTTGGTGATGAAAAAACACTTTTACGGAATCTCAATTTCGAATCCGGTATTGTGAGTGAAGGCGTTATGTTTCGATATGATTTCATCAATCATAAAAATTCACAGCAGCTCCTTACTCCTTTTATTTCGGCGGGGATAGAATACATTTCTTTCCACCCGAAATCGGACATGAAAGATGCCAACGGAAATTATTACCATTATTGGAAAGACGGTTCGATCCGGAGTTTGGATCAAAACGATACCAATGCCAGCCAGGCGGTGATCGTTCACCGTGATTATGTGTATGAAACGGAACTCCGCGATGCCAACATCGATGGCCTCGGCAAATTCGAAGAATCTGCTTTGGGATTTCCTGTCGGCGCGGGTGTGCGGCTGAGGTTGTCAGGAAGGTGTTCCATGCATTTCAGTTCGGTGTGTCATTTCACGAATACGGATTTCATAGATGCTGTCACTGAAAAAAGCATTGGGTACCGGCAAGGCAACAGCAGCAATGATAAGTTTATTTACTCATCCGTTTCCTTCCGCTATGATTTTTCTTCTCCGCGTGAAACTCCGGGAAGATCTCATCCATCGAAATTCAAACCTTTGATTGACGTTTCTCATGTTGATTTTGATGCGTTGGTGAAAGCAGATGCCGATCATGACGGAGTCACCGATTTCAACGATGATGTTGCGTTGAATCCCGAACACGTGAACGTGGATGCACACGGAAGGCCGTTGGATTCGGATGATGACGGCATTCCTGATTACCGTGATGATGAGCCGGCGTCTGCAAAAAATGCTTTGGTGGACGAACACGGCGTGACGATCACCGATTCTCTGATCGCGGAAAAATTCAAACGTGATTCTTTATCATTCCTGCCAGCCATCATCGAATACCTGAAATGCATCGACAAATTAAGCATGATGGATTCCACGTTCAGGACAAGAGAAAACAGTTCTTCATCCAAACGGGAAGTCATCCCTCCCACCTTTAGCAAACTCGACACGGATAATAACGGAGTCATCTCTCCATCGGAAATCAGCAGCGCCATCGATGATTACCTGAACGGCAAATCACCTTACAATACCGATGAGTTTTTCCAACTGATTGACTTCTTCTTTAAGCAGCATTGATGCATTTCGTTGCCCGGAATCACCTGGGGTTTTCAAATTCTGATTTTTCTTTCCTCGCATTCATTGCCTTCCGGTTATGTTTATCCACTAAAATATCGGCCAGGACAACGAGGATGATTAACAGCATCGATACCAACAACCATCGAATTGTATTTTTCTTCATAACCATTGACTGAATTTTTTGATGTACCAGTTTTTAATGAACTGCGTGAGTGTGCAATAACTGATTAGAATTAAAATCAGGAACGGAAAATAACTCAATGGCAATGCCTGTAATTTCAATGCCGATGCGAACGGAGAGAACGGAATTAAAATTCCGATGGCCATGATGAATGTCGTCAAAGCGACCACCGGCGCTGCCGCCCAGCTCTGAATGAAAGCAATTTTTCGTGTGCGAATCACATGCACGATGAGCGTTTGGGTCAGCAATCCTTCAATGAACCAGCCCGTTTGAAATAAACTTTGTTGTTCGGGTGTATTGGCCTTAAAGAAAAAGAACATCAACGCGAAAATTGCATAATCAAATATGGAACTGACCGGGCCAATAAAAAACATGAAGCGGCTTGTTCCCCGGGCATCCCACTTCTGTGGCTTCTCAATGAATTCCGCATCCATGTTATCCCATGGAATGGATATTTGCGAGATGTCATACAACAGGTTTTGCACCAGTATCTGTATAGGAAGCATAGGCAGAAACGGAAGCAAGGCACTTGCACCTAACACACTGAACATATTCCCGAAATTGCTGCTGGCAGTCATCTTGATATACTTGATGATGTTTCCAAACGTTCTCCGGCCATAAACCACTCCTTTGCGGAGCACCATTAAATTTTTTTCAAGCAAAATAATATCGGCGCTTTCCTTGGCAATGTCAACGGCTGTATCAACGGAAATTCCGACATCGGCATCCCGCAAAGCGGCTGCATCGTTGATCCCGTCACCCATGAAACCAACGGTGTGCCCCTTGGCTTGAAGAAGTTTTACAATTCGTGATTTCTGAATGGGACTCAGTTTCGCGAGTATGGAAATATCATCGATCTGGGCAATGACTTCATCGTCGCTCATTCTTTCCAGTTCACTTCCCAATAAAATGTGATGGATTGGAATTCCCACATCATGACAAATCTTTTTCGTGATGATTTCATTGTCGCCCGTCAGCACTTTGATGTTCACTCCCAATTTCTGCAGTCCGTGAATCGCCAGTTTTGCAGAGGGTTTCGCCGGATCAAGAAAACCTATAAAACCAGTGAGAACAAGATTCCTTTCATCTTTGACTGAATACGTAAGCGGGCGTTCTTCGTATTCCTTAATCGCCACCAACAAAACTCTTAACCCATCCTGGTTTAATTTTTTAGACGTATCGAGTACGATCTTCCGCATGGCATCATTCATAGGAACAATTTTATCATTCTCCAGATGCAATTGTTTGTCACTGCCGGGATCGAAAGCATGGGTGCAGATATCCAGCATTTCTTCCACAGCACCTTTACAAACCAGAAGGTGTTTCCCGTTTTTCATTTCTAAAATCACACTCATTCTCCGTCGCTGAAAATCAAAAGGGATCTCATCTATTTTTTTAAAATCTTCTTCTACTTTAATCCAATGATGCAATTCAGTGTGTTCAAGCACCGCTACATCCAGTAAATTTCTCAATCCGGTTTGATAAAAACTGTTGAGATAAGCCCACTTCATTACCTCTTCGTCTTCGTCTCCAAAAACATTCAGGTGGCGTGTCAGAACAATTTTATCAAGAGTCAACGTGCCGGTTTTATCGGTGCAGAGAATATCCATGGCACCGATATTCTGAATGGCGTTGAGGCGTTTTACAATTACTTTTCTTTTACCCATCTGCATAGCCCCTTTGGCAAGGTTGGCAGTAACAATCATGGGAAGCATTTCAGGAGTCAGGCCAACGGCAACGGAGATACCAAATAATAATGCTTCAATCCAGTTCCCCTTGGTCAACCCGTTGATGAGGAACACGAGAGGAACCATCACCAGCATAAACCGGATCAGCAACCAGCCAACTCTTCTTACGCCTTTATCAAAACTGGTGGCAGGCCTCTTCCCAGCCAGCGCTTTTCCAATGGAACCAAAGTATGTTTCATTGCCAGTGGTAACCGCGATAGCCGTTGCCGTACCGCTCACCACGTTCGTTCCCATGAAACAAAGATTCTCCAGTTCCAATGGAGATTTTTTTTCCGCATCTTCGATTTTGTATTCACGTTTTTCAACGGGCAATGCTTCTCCCGTAAGAATGGATTGGCTTACAAATAAATCCTTCGACTGCATGATGCGGCAATCAGCAGGTATCATGTCGCCTGCACTCAACAGGATGATGTCACCCGGAACAATATTCAGGATGTCAATTTCCTTCTTACCGGTTTCCTTGCGCAACACCATCGCCGTGGTTGTTACCATGCTTTTTAATTTTTCCGCGGCCCTGTTGCTGCTGTATTCCTGCCAGAAACGGATGAGCGAACTGAGCATCACCATGGTGCCCACTACGATCACCGTTTTATAATCACGTTCACCCGGTGCTGCGAAGAAGACGTCGATGATAAAAGATACGATGGCAATGGAAATCAGAACCGCATTGAACGGAGTGAGAAAAGAATGGAATAATTGTTTATACCATGCCGACGCTTTTTCGTGTTCTATTTCATTTAGCCCAAATTGTTTTTGCCTTTCATGAATCTCGGATTCCGAAAGCCCGCTGGCATGACTGCTCAGTGTTTCTAAAAAAAAAATACTGTCCTGGCGGGATACCTCTCTTAATTTACCGAGTATGACAGTATCAAAATCACTGCTACCGTTTTTTGAAAAACCGATTTTACTTTTTAGCTGCTCTTTTATTCTTGTTGCAGTCATATAACGTTGAACTCTGAATAAATATACTCAATACCTCAATTTTGACCTGCTAAAAGTAGTCTGAAAATACCTATTCACAAGAACGATTCATCCTTTCCGAAACATCTTTTCGGGTTCCATCTACTTTCATGTGATTTCGTATTTTTAGTAGATGCCTTCGTTCTTCACCATTTGATTTTCCCGGTTCCAATTCTCTATTCAATTTCCCCTGCTTTCACATAAGAAATAAACTCATTGGCCACTAAATCTTGAAATGGCCTTTGCTGCCGGTTTACCATTGTATCTGGAAACACTCTTACAATGAAAAAAATCTTTCTTACCGCACGTTTCATCTTCTTCGTTCTCCAGCCGATGTTTTCACAGGTTCCGGACTTAACAATGCATCACCGTAGTGTTAATGGAACAGGTCATGAAGCGGTAACAGCATTTCACCAGTTAAGAGAGGAAGAAAACTTCCAGACAGGTTCGTTTTCAGATATCAGCGCAGATAAAAGTGAAATCAACATCGCTGATGTTTTAACCTGCAACACCAGGATGGCAAATGCAGATTCTGACGGCAACGCAAAACTGAACATCCGTTTTGTAAACGCTCAAAAGATTTTAGTTTCTCTCCGCGACAAAGGAGGCGCCGGCTTTACTGAGCATCCGGGATGTCGATATTCTCCATCCTCGTGTTCTTTCTCTTGAAAAGTGACACATCAAACTTCCCGAAACGATAACTGAAATTCACACGGAAAATCTGTGAATCTCTTTTGCGCATCGTGGTTTGAGTAAAGAAAGGCGATTCGGAATACGTTTCGTTTTTGCGCGTGTTGAAAATATCGTTCACATTAACGGTGATCGAAGCTGCACGGTTTTTCAGAAATTCAAATTTCATTCCCGCATCCACATCGAGGAATGGTTTTACATAACCTTGTGCGGTAGAAGAAGAACCTCCGTAAAATCCGCCACCACCACCGAATCCGCCCATTCCTCCTCCCCCGCCGAAACCACGGCCTCCGCCGCCGCCGCCGCCAACCTGCAAGGCAGTCTTTGAATGATAATCGCCGGAAAGCTGTATGCTGAAATTTTTCGGAAGCCTGAATGTTGAATTGAGTTTGGCAATCCAGCTGAACTGTTGGTTGGTGAGGTTCTCCTGCAGATTGGTTCCGTTGATGTTTGAATTGTAGGCGTTGATGTTCATGGAAACATCCAGCCATTTGTTGAATGAATTCTGAGAAGTGATTTCCATTCCGTAAGCATAACTGGAATTGGCATTTTCATAGGTAGAAATAATCGGATGATTGGCGAGGCTGTAATCGCGCGACTGGAACCGGGTGATCAGGTCGTTTGTATTTTTAAAATAAACGGAAGTGATCAGTGTATTCTTCCGGTTAAAAGTCTTCTGCCACGATAGTTCCATGGAGTTCGTGAATTCCGGCTTCAAGTCAGGGTTTCCGCGTGAAAGATTCAATGAATCGGAATAATCGATGTACGGCAGCAACTGGAAAAAATTCGGCCGGTTAATGCGTCTTGAATAATTTAACTGGAGACTGTTCTTCTCATTCAACTTATAACTCAGGAAAGCGCTTGGAAAAAAATTAACGGGATATTGATGTGTGAAGGACTGGTGGGAATCCGTCAACTCACCGGTATAAAAAGAACTCTCCGCACGCAGCCCCGCCTGGTAACCGAATTTTTCAAGCTGGTTCGTGAACGTAAAATAGGCGGCATAAACCTGGTCGTTGAATTTGTAATCATTCAGTTGAGAAATGACCGGAATGTTATCCACGAAATTTTCAGTGAAGCTGGAATAATTCCGGATGGCACCGCGCATGCCGGTTTCAATTTTCATTTTCTCATTCAGCGGATCAACATAATCAGTTTGTATGGTGGTGAAATCAACTTTCCCGTTTCCCGTCTGCGACTGGTTGACAACAGCACCCGAAGGATTCTTATTCGAATCATAATTCTGCGTGTGGTAGTTCCCTGTGTTGTCGGATTTGCTTCCATTGTAATTCACATCAGCAGTCCATTCACGGCCTTCTCTTGGATAAATATGTTTGAATGAAAACGTACCACCGATGTTCTGCATGTTTCGTTCACTTTCATTGACACGAACCGAAGAACTGCTCCGCGTTCCCGTTGAATCAATCGTATCGGTGACGGTGGAGATGTTATCGGTTGGTTTGAAATTTCCCTTGTTATAAATTCCTGCCAGTGTGATCGTGTTCCGGTTGTCGATGAAATAATCAATACCGGCACGGCCAAAACCAAAATAGCCATTGGTTTCAGAGGGGTTTTGCTGGGACAAATGAATGTCCTGTGTTCCACCGATATAAGATCGTTCCGTTTCACCGGTACTTTTCGATTTCCTTTGGTTGATCATCCCGCTGATGAAAAAATTAATTTTTCCTTCACGTGCATTCAGGTCGGCGCCGAAGTTTCCGCGTCCGCGTGAATCGAAACCGGCTCTCACATTTCCATTGTAACCGACCTTCCTGTTTTTCTTCAGGACGATATTCAGGATACCGGCTCCACCCCCGCTGGCATCAAATTTTGCAGAAGGGTTGGTGATCACTTCCACACTTTGCATGGCATCGGCGGGAATCTGGTCGATGCTCAGTGTTGTCGGCCTGCCATCCACAAAAAGTTGCGGAGCAGCATTTCTCAGTGTAACGTTTCCATCAAGATCCACATTCACGGAGGGAACATTTTTCAACACATCTTCTGCCGTACCGCCTGTGTTCACAATGCTTTTCTCCACGTTGTACACTTTTTTATCGATCTTCATTTCATACACCGGCAGCGTTTCCTCAACGGTCGCTTCCTTCAGCATTACGGCGTTGATGCTGAGTTTGATGTTGCCAAGATCCTTATCCACGGCATTCATGGCCTGCTGCATGCCGCCGCCCTGGCCGAGTTTCAGTTTAAAGACGATCTTCTGTTCAACCGGTTTATAACCCAATGCACTTATTTTTAATTTGAATTCTCCCATCACCGGAAGATTTTCAAGACTGAAATCACCGTTGGGCCTGGTGAGTTCACCTGCCACCATCGTTTCCTTCATCGACTTTGAAAGCGAATCAAATTTATTCTGCATCAGTTGAACGGCAGCGAACTCGATGGGCTTGTTGGTTTTCTCGTCCACAACTTTTCCGTAGAAATGCCCGACATTCATTTGTCTTCCCTGGAATCCGCCACGGTTCCCACCGGGAAATTGTGCGGATGCATAAACGGAAACAAGAACCAGTAATACACCAATCAAAATATTTTTCATAAAATCCATCGTCTTAAAAATACGGTTTCAAAATTAAGATTTTAAAGCTCAGAAAAATTCCTTTTTTATTCGTACCGCTAAAAATCATCTGCCAGTCATAAAAAGCTAACAAACAATAGCGGGTAGTGTGATTGTTATCAGAAGGAATATGGATTTATTTACTCGACATTAAATTTCACATTTGCTGATATGTGATTGCCTAATAGCCTTGCCAGATAAACACCGCCTGATAACTTAGGTAGTTTTAAATGCTGAACACTACTCCACTGAGGTAAATGAAAACGGGCTACCTCTTGACCTTCAATATTATTTAGAATGAGCAACGCCGATTCATTCAATACATTGTAGGTAAAAGTTACTTCATCACTTACAACCGGGTTAGGGAACAGCCGGAAATTTGAATCATGATCCTTTATGTTTTGGACGGAAAGAACAGTATCACACATACTACCCCCTTCCGCTCCCAAAAAATAATTTGGATGATTTGCAATAGTAAAAGCATCAATAGCTGGTAAATGAATACTGTGTTGTTGTAAATCGCAAGACATGCCTAAATTATCTGGGTAATTGATAACATGGATATCCTGTGTACTATTGCCACAGTTGATATATATTTTTCCATCAAGCGCTAATTGAGATAAATAAAAAGTCACTAGCGTTGCGTCTTAGTTAGAAGATTTCCAGTTGATTAAGATAAGCTTCTTTATTTTCCTTCCAATTTTCATTCTTAAATGTTTCTGTTAATGAAGTTTTTTCAAATGGAGCTATGCTAATGTAT
>JAPLDA010000019.1 GCA_026391945.1 Bacteroidota bacterium
ATAACTAAAGGAGGAGAAAATGAATATTCTGATTGTAGATGACGAAAAGATGACTCTCAATGCACTTCAATACAGCATTGAAAGTTTGGGGCACGTTGCATTTGTTGCCGAAACTGGCGAGGAAGCAATATCGCAGGTTACAGAAAATAAAATTGATTTTATTATCAGTGATATCATGATGCCCGGCATTTCCGGTTTATCTTTAGTAAGCCTATTACGAAATGTGTATTTATGTCAAATGCCCATTCTTCTTATATCTACTTTAGATAATGCGCACATGAGGAACTCATCACATAATATAGGAGCAGATAGCTTCATCTCCAAACCATTTAGCATTGCCGATATTGCATATAAAATTAACAAATACGCCAAACCCGAAACAAACTCCTGACAGGCATGAAAAAATTACTTACTTCGAATATCAAACTCAAAATCATCATTACCTTTTTGTTGGCTTTATCCGCTTTTATTGTGGTTCAGTTCATTTCAAACAAAAGCATTGAAAATGTTAAAGGATCTTTTAAACAGATTTCTGAGAACAAGCGACTATCAAAGATGGCAAGCAATGTGGTTTCATCCATAAAATCATATCATCGTTCAATTATTGAATTTGTTTTAACCGGGAATGACGAATTTCTTTATAGCAATGAAAAAAATCTTAGCAATGCAAATTTTAATCTTCAAAATATAATTGACGCTCCCAAAAATACCGAAGAAAGTGTATTAATCAGTCAGTTAGATTCTCTCGTCAAATCTGAAATAAATTTTTGTCAGCAAGCACTTATTACCTACCATAAAGAAAACCGAAAAGATGTAATTGCTCTAATTAATACCGGCAAAGGTGAACAATTAATTAACGATATTAATAAGGTTTTCATAAACATTCAGCAGGTTGAGGACAATAATCTTATTCACATTGCATTCCAGAATGATTCCTTTATTAGGAGCGCAACACAAATGGATTATGCGGCTACTTGTTTCGCAATAGTGGTTATTCTCTTTTCAATATTAATAATATTTCGCGATATTAACCGGAGGGTACTCGTTGAAAAACAATTAAGATTTGCACAACAAAAAGCTGAACAATCTGCTATTATGAAAGAACAATTTATGGCAAACATGAGCCATGAAATAAGAACCCCGATGAACGCTATCATTGGTTTTGCAAACTTACTCAGCAAAACAAAATTGGACGAGAAACAAACCCGGCAATTAAAAGCCATACAAACATCAGGAGAAAACCTTTTAAATATCATTAATGACATTCTCGATTTTTCCAAGATTGAAGCCGGCATGGTAAGCATTGAGAAAATTCCATTTAGCCCTGCAGCATTGCTTCATTCTGTAAACACCATGTTTGCGCCGAAAGCAAAGGATAAAAAAATTCAATTTGATTTTTATACACCAACAGAGTTGCCTCAAGCTGTTATTGGAGACCCTGCCCGCCTTAC
Organism: Bacteroidota bacterium; assembly: GCA_026391945.1. Classification (GTDB taxonomy): domain Bacteria; phylum Bacteroidota; class Bacteroidia; order AKYH767-A; family 2013-40CM-41-45; genus JAPLDA01. The sequence goes on from JAPLDA010000019.1 coordinate 1,452, forward strand.
ACAGATTCTCTTGAACCTTATCAACAATGCTATAAAATTTACAAGTGAAGGAAGTATATCCGTTAAGACTGAATTAGTGAGCGAAGAAAACGATAATGTAACTATTCAGTTCACCGTAAAAGATACCGGCATCGGAATTCCAAAAGAAAAATTAGACGAAATATTCGAACGGTTTACTCAGGCTAATACTGATACAAGCCGTAAATATGGCGGTAGCGGTCTTGGTCTTTCCATTACAAAAAAACTAATTGAATTGCAGGGTGGCACTATCCATGTCCAAAGTGCGGAAGGGGTTGGTTCATCATTTTCCTTTTCTATTCAATATAAAAAAACTGCTGCATCGATTCGTCCTGAAAGGATACAACCAACACAACCGAAATTAAAAACTAAATTAAAAATACTCGTTGCAGAAGACAATATACTAAATCAACATCTTGCTGAATCGCTGCTTACCCAATGGGGATTTGAATTCGATATTGTCGAAAATGGTAAGATCGCAATTGAAAAATTAAAGCAAAAGGAATTTGATTTAATGCTTATGGATATCCAAATGCCTGAAATGAATGGATACGATGCTGCACACCATATCAGGAAAAATCTTCAACTCAATTTGCCAATCATTGCCATGACTGCTCATGTGCTGCCCGGCGAAAAAGATAAGTGCCTCAGTTATGGAATGACCGATTACATCTCGAAACCCATTCGTGAAAGCGAACTATTCGACCTGATTTCAAAATACATCGGTACAAACAATGAAAAAGATGTATCGGCCCAAAAAACACAACAAGAAATAGATAAAAGTGGTGGCCTTATAAACCTTGATTATGTATATGAACTTTCCAATGGAAATTCAAACTTCGTGACTGAAATGATTGATCTTTTCCTTACCGAAAACCCAAAAGAAATCCAACTTTTTGAATCGGCTGTTTATAAAAAAGACATGGAAGCAATAAAAGCCATAGCACATAAAATTAATTCTACTGTTCCATTTGTAGGACTTAATTTAATAATCGGCCATCAACTTTCTTCAATTGAAAAACTTGCAGAAGACAAAACGAACCTTCATCTGATTGAAAAATTATTTTTACAAGTGAAAGAAACGTGTTTACAAGCCATTGAAGAATTGAATTATTTAAAAACGAACCATGCATAATAAAATGGAAAATAGAACGAATGTTATCATTGCAGCAATAGTTCTAATATTGCTTTTCTCGTTAATCTATATAACAGCAACAACCGTTTCAAAAGAAAGTAGTGTCTCAAGAGGCGGAATGGAAATGGCAGAGCCAAAATAAGTTTGATGTCAATTGAACTTTCACATTGCCACTTTTATACAATAATTCATTGGACCCGTATCTTTTAGATAAGACCTATAGAGCTTTATTTATCTGAAAGCCTGTTAACTATATAGCAAATTTACCTACCAATTCATCTTCAATTTTCCAAAACAAATTTTTAACCATTTCGGCTATACAATTGCTGCGTTCGTCTAAATATTTCAATCATCGCCCTTTTCCGATATAATTTTGGATCATCATTTAATTCATATATCAGTTCAACAGACAAATAAACAATCTTATGAAAAATTCAAAATCATTCTTGGTCATTACAATGACACTTCGCATTTTATGCAGCACAACTGCAATGGCTCAAACATGGAACTGGTCAGTTTCGGCAGGAGGAAAAGAAGTGGACTATGCAACAGGCATAGTTAACGATGCACAAGGCAATGTTTATGTGACTGGAAGTTTTAAAGGCACAGCCACATTTGGCGACAAACAACTTACCAGTGCAGGTTACAATGACATCTTTCTGGCAAAATATAACCCTACGGGCAAATTGCTTTGGATTTCACAAGCCGGCGGAACCGATGCAGATGAAGCTAACGGTATTGCAATTGATGCGAATAATAACATTTACATAACAGGTTATTTTTCCGGAACAGCAAACTTTGGTACTCTTTCATTTAAGAGCAGTGGTGACCGTGATTTCTTTCTGGCTAAATATGACAGCAATGGACAGCCTGTTTGGGTACAACAAGGCGGTGGCAATGAAGGTGAATTTGGAAGAGCCATTTCAATAGACAATAAAGGAAATATTTTTGTCACCGGTATTTTTTCGAGTACGGCTATTTTTAATAACACGTTAATCAAAAGCAAAGGCAAGGAAGATATTTTTATTGCTCTATACACACCAGCCGGTGATTTGAACTGGATAAAACGTGCTGGCGGAAGCGGCAGAGACGAAGCTACTGCAATTGCTGCAGATCACAGCGGGAATGTATTCATTACAGGTTGGTTTACTGGTGAAGCTGATTTTGATAATACCAGTTTAATTAGCAATGGCGATGACGATATCTTTATTGCAAAATACAATTCATCAGGCGACGCTGTATGGTCCAGGCAGGCAGGTGGATATAAGGGAGTTGATCGTTCTTATGGAATTACCGTGGATGAACAAGGCAACAGTTATATTACTGGTGCATTTAATGGCAGTGCAAAATTCAGCAGCGTTACTTTAACAAGTATTGGTGGCGACGATGGTTTCCTTGCTCAATACAATAAGGATGGAAATTTGCAATGGGTGAAACAAACAGGTGGAAAACATGATGAAATAGGAAGAGCAATTGCACTGGATGCATCGGGTAATATTTTTGTATGTGGCGATTTCAATGCAACATTTATTTGTAACTCAACTCAAAATCGCAGAGGTGATTGGGATATTTTCATTGTGAAATACGATTCAAAAGGTAATGTGCTTGGAGCAAACCATGCGGGAGGAGAGGGGTACAACCGTCCAATTGCTATGAGTATAGATAAAAATAATAATTGCTACGTAACAGGCGTGTACGAAAAAACATGTCTCTTCGGAAAGCACGAACTTATTAACCAGGGCAATTCCGATATTTTTATTGCAAAAACAAAATTCTTTGACCCTGTTCTGTGAGTATATTTCAAATGAACATCTAACCAATATTAAATTCAAATAAAATGAGAAATCAAATAAAAGAGAATAGCAAGGTTCAGGCAAATCATAGAATTAAAGTACAACTGGATCATAAAACATTTATAGTGATCTCGCACCTATCCTCTCTGAAAGTATGGCGCAAGAGGTATCCTCATGCAAAGGTGCTAATGTCTGCATAGCAAGTTACTGAATAAGTACAATCAGAAATAAAAATCAGGCACGGCTTCGGAGAAATAGCAAGAGTTAACCATTCAGTTTCTTAAATAAATAAACAAACTATCTTTGAGTAATAGTCTGATTTCTATGAGAAGAAGTCTCCTCAATGCTTCATGCGAAAAAAATCCAGCCCGCAACTGATGGCATCAAATAACTTTTAGAAAATTGTCCGTACCTGCCAGGGACCACAAAAAATCCTTGTTCGCCTTTAGGCAGACAAGGTTTTTTTATTTCATGTCTGCCAACAGATGAAAGAAGTTATATGGACTTGCGAAAACCGGCCAATGAATAACGATCTCGGAAATAACGAGGAAAAAAATTACCAGGAGAATCACTCCGTACTTTACAAATGCATTTTTGATCCCTTTGATTGCAAAACTTAAACCCTGAACGTAGAGAATTAAAAACGGAACCATGGCGGCGGTAATCAACCTGCCGGAAGTGAAATAAGGATGAGCCCGCGACGGATTCTCGCAGTTTCCAAAATCGAAACTTACCGACAACACCGCCATTGAAACAAGCAGTGATACAAAACTCCAGAATGCAAATTGGTTTATCTGCCACTGAAAATAATTTTTCTCTTTCCGGAAACTGATCATGGCAAGGGCTACAAAAATCAAAGAAGAGATTGAATAAAAATAATCTGCTGCAGGCAATGACAAAGGAACTCCACGCCAAATCAATTCTCCTCTCCAGAAAGTTATTATTGTTTCCGACAAAAAAATCCATAAACCATGAAATGTAAAAAGAGGATGGCTGAACCAATTCAAAAATGATTGATGTGTCCAGCCGAGAATCTGAATTTTTCCTTCGGATGCAGTCAGGTCGCCGTACGCTGTGAGATTCCATGTGAACCAAAGAATGACAGGAACCATCAGGCTTGCGGAAAACAAAAGCAAAGGAACAACTGTTCTCTTTTTTTCTTTATGGATTTTGCGAACATGAAATAAAAGAAACAGCACCCCAACCATCAGCAACGGAAGGTTCACCGCCTTTACCAGCAGGGTAGCCGCCAAAGCCAAACCGGTGAGGGTGCCTGTTGATTTATCCTGCAAGCCTCCGCGAATGAACCGGGTCATACCGATAAATGCAATTCCAAACAGCAGCGGCGACAAGACATCGTTTTGAATGGAGTAATAACTGTCCTGCGGAAAAAAAGCAGTAAGCAATGGAACACTCAGAACAACGAAACGGTTCTCCGGAAACAATGTGTTTGCCGCAACATAGGCAACGAGCACCAGTGCCGCAGCAAATAAAATATTCAGAAACCTGATCCAGTAAAGAACCCATCCACCGGTTAATCCCAACCGGGTTCCCAAATTCGTCCACATGCCTGCGATCGCATAGTACAGTGGCGCCTGCGAAGATTCATGGTTGATGTAGTTCCTGCTCCAGAATGCAACGCCTTCATCATAATAGGACCGCACTTTCACCTCTGGCAATTTCCATTTTGGAACTGGAAACTGTTTCCCGGGAAAATCCGATGGCTTGTTAAAAAACTCAGGTGACTCGTAACGCGGAATGTAATAAGCGGACTGTGGTGAAATTCTTTCAAACGATCCGGGAACATGATACTGGCTGTATTTCATAACCAGGTCAAAGTGCGCCTGCTCATCTACATTGCCGAAAAAAGGAAACGAAGCCGAATAAATGAAAACTCTTACGGCGGCAAAAGCACAGAAAGAAAGAATCAGCCATTGATTTTTTTTTCTGTTTCCTATGCACCTGGTAATCCAATTCATATTTCCCGGTAATGGGTTAAAGAAACGAAATTAAATTTATTCTTTGAATGATGTTCTTTTCCATTTGCCGGAACATTCCTTTTCTTATTTTTGAAAGATGAACTCAAATGAACTAAGAAACGCGCAGGCTCCGCTGAAAGAAAAATATCGTGAGCAACCCGGGTCTGCCATGATCACCCTTCATGCACAGGGAAAAATCGGAGAAGGAATTTCATGCAAGGTGGAAACGGGCAAAGCCATTGTGGAAGCAGGACTTCACCCGGCAACGGGCGGCAACGGCATGCTCGCCTGTTCGGGTGATTTACTTCTTGAAGCACTGGTGGCCTGCGCCGGCGTTACACTGAGCGCAGTAGCAACGGCGATCGGCGTAGAAATCAAAGCAGGAACCGTACAGGCAGAAGGTGATTTGGATTTTCGCGGGACGTTAGGTGTTTCAAAAGAAGTTCCTGTCGGGTTTAAAAAAATCCGGTTGAGTTTTCATCTCGATACCAATGCAACACCCGAACAGGTTGCAACACTTTCAAAACTTACTGAAAGATATTGTGTCGTTTACCAGACCCTGGCCAACGGAGTTCCTGTTGAAACATCTTTCGGAACAAAATAGAATTTCTTATTTCCAGTTGATCCCGCTTCGAAAAAAAAAGCAAAATGCCCTACAACGAAAAGTTAGCAGACAGAACAAGAGAAATCATTTCTCTTACACATGAAGATGTGGAAGAGAAAAAAATGTTCGGCGGATTGTGTTTCATGGTGAACGATAAAATGTGTGTCGGCGTGGAAAAGGAGCGCCTGATGGTTCGCATCGATCCTGCATCGTATGATGAAGTCATCGAAAAGGACGGATGCAGGCCAATGGACTTCACCGGAAAAGTGATGAAAGGTTTTGTATTCGTGGATGCTGCTGTCCTGAATTCAAAAAAGCAATTGGAATACTGGGTAAACCTTGCTTTGGAGTTTAACCGGATTGCCAAAGCTACCAAGAAGAAGAAGTAGTAAATTTCAACCGGATCCGGCCTGGGAAGTTCTTTTTACAAGCTTCCGAAAAATTCAAATAACAACCTCACCCCGACACCGGTTGCATTTTTCCCGCGGTACGAATTGGGTATGTGAAGAAACGACGGCCCTGCAATGTCGAAATGCATCCAGGGATAATCGACAAATTTCTGGAGGAACTTCCCGGCTGTGATGGCGCCGCCAATTGGTCCGCCGATGTTTTTCATATCCGCAATGTCTGATTTCAAAAGTTCATCGTACTCTTCCCAGAAAGGAAATTCAGCAAGCCGTTCACATACATTGGCTCCGCAACCTTTCAGTTTGTTTTTTGTTTTTTCATCAGCGGTTCCCATGCACACAATTCCATACGGTCCCACGGCCGCGGCTGCTGCCCCGGTTAGTGTAGCGAAATCCATGACCAACGCCGGCTTGTATTTTTTTGCATAATGCAAGGCGTCGGCGAGCAACATCCTTCCTTCTGCATCGGTGTTCAGCACTTCAACAGTTTGTCCGCTCATCATCGTGATCACATCACCGGGAACATAAGCATTTTCTGACGGGCGGTTATCCGTTGCCGGAACCAACGCAATCACATGAACAGGAAGTTTTGCTTTGGCGACAGCATACATGGCACATGCTACAGCTGCAGAGCCGGCCATGTCACTTTTCATATAATCCATGGAGTTCGGTGTTGGCTTTAAACTCAATCCTCCCGTATCATACACGACTCCTTTGCCAACAAGTACATAAGGGTTTTTATTTTTTGCATTTTGGGGTTTCCATTCCATCACTGTAAACGTCGGCGGCTCCTGGCTTCCCAGGTTCACGGCGAGCAATCCTCCCATCTTCAATGATTTGATTTTTGCTTTGTTGAACACCTCCGTTTTAAAACCTGATTCCTTGCCAAGACGAACAAATGCTTCAGAAAGTTCCGTTGCTGTCTGATGCGAGTGCGGTTCGTTCACAAGATCACGTGCCACGCAGGTGGCCTCGCATACATATTGTAAGTGTTCAACTTGTTTCTGATTTACATTCCTGCTTTGAATAAAAATGTTCTGAAGGGAATTGGTTTCTTTCGTTTTTTCTTTTCTGAACTTCAGGAACTGGTAGTTGGAAAGAGCAATCCCTTCAGCCAATGCAAGAACAGCGTTGCCCTGTTTTGTCAAATCAACGATTACGATCTTCGGAATTTTATTCCTGTTTACAGATGCCAGGATCGTGTCGCCGGCCTTCCTGCATTTTTCGAGGAGAGCATTTTTGTCTTTCGATGCAGCGAGCAAATGAATCGCAATGATTCTTTTGTACTGGTTGATAAAAATAATTTTCTTTTCATCTTTCACCTGCCGGCCGATATACTCACGTTCGGCTTCAGAGAAAATGACGGCGGGCAATTGTTTGATATCGCTGATCAGCAGGATCAAAGAATCGTCCTGTCCATAAGAGGAACAAAGGTTGATTGTAGTGTTCATATTAAATCGTAAATTTGAGGTGCTGAAATTAACTAAAATATTCCGGTGGATGGCCAACCGCTCCCGGGTTTTCAAGGTTAATCGTGTTTTTAAGTTTACTTTTGATATTCTATGAAGTCAGACCTTTTACTGAAACGTGCTTTGCAGTCGGAATTTCTTTCTGCCGGAGAAGGCCGTTTTCTTTTTGAACATGTTCCGACGGTTGAACTGATGTATGTCGCCAACGAAATGCGGAAAGCGTTTCACCCGGATGATAAAGTGACCTGGATTATTGATCGCAACGTCAACACCACCAACGTTTGCATCGCCAATTGCAAATTCTGCAACTTCTACAGGATTCCGGGACATGCCGAATCGTACATCACCACGATGGATCAATACAGGGAAAAGATTGAAGAAACATTCCGTTACGGAGGAGAGCAACTGCTGTTGCAGGGAGGCCATCATCCGGATCTTGGCCTGAGTTTTTACACGGATCTTTTCCGCGAACTGAAAAAAATATTTCCTGACTTAAAATTGCATGCACTCGGTCCGCCGGAAATTGCACACATCACCAAACTTGAAAATTCCACGCACACAAAAGTGCTGGAGGCATTGATGGAAGCGGGACTCGATTCCCTGCCCGGAGCCGGTGCGGAAATTCTGAGCGACCGTGTACGGCGCCTGATCTCCAAAGGAAAATGTTCGGGAAGAGAATGGCTTGATGTGATGCGTGCTGCCCACCAGCTACATCTCACCACATCCGCTACCATGATGTTTGGTCATGTGGAAACCATTGAAGAGCGGTTTCAGCATCTTGTGTGGCTTCGTGAAGTGCAGGATGAAAAGCCGGCTGGTGCCAAAGGATTTATTGCATTCATACCATGGACTTTCCAGGATGCTGATACCATCCTCGCCAACATCAAAGGCGTTCATAATAAAATTACAGGCGAAGAATACATTCGCATGATTGCCATCAGCCGGATCATGCTGCCGAACATCAGGAACATCCAGGCTTCCTGGCTCACCGTCGGCAAAGATGTCGCACAGGTGTGCCTGCATGGAGGAGCCAACGATTTCGGATCCATCATGATTGAAGAGAACGTGGTTTCGGCTGCAGGAGCTCCTTACCGGTTTACGTCAACAGGTATTCAGAATGCCATTCGTGAAGCGGGTTTTGAACCTCAACTGAGAAACCAGCAATATGAATACCGCGAGTTACCGGAATCCATCGAGCAGCAAGTGATCAATTATTAATAACCACGTCACTGATTTTCAACCATGATCAAGAAGATTTTTTTTTCAGTGATTCTTATCCTCACCGGAATTTTTTCAGCGCATGCCACCCATAACCGCGCAGGGGAAATAACGTACCGCTGCATCGGCCCGCTGCAATATGAAGTGACCATCACCACCTATACCAAGGTTTCGGGCATGAGTTCACAAGCCGACAGGCAGTCGCTTGATTCCGTGCATTGGGGAGATGGCGCAACTTCCGTGTTTCCAAGGGTGAATGGTCCCACTCCTTCTTATCCCGGGGTGATGATCGCTACGGATATCAAACAAAATGTTTATCGCAACACACATACGTATCCGGGTCACGGCACATTCGATATTTATTTTGAAGATCCGAACAGGAATGCTGACGTGGTCAACATTCCGGGATCGGTGAATGTTCCCTTTTTTGTTCATACCATTCTTGTAGCCAACCCGTATTTAGGCGCCTGCGACAATTCACCGATACTTCTTCAGCCGCCGATTGACCGCGGTTGTACGGGAGTTCCGTTCATTCATAACCCCGATGCATTCGATCCGGATCCGAACGACAGCCTTTCGTATGTTTTGACGGATTGTCTTGGTGCCGGCGGACAAGTGATTCCCGGTTTTACCTATCCATCGGCTTCTGTATCCCTGACATTGAACCCGGTTACAGGAGACCTCGTTTGGAATTCACCGGTGGCGGCCGGAGAATACAACATTGCATTTCTCATTCAATCGTGGCGCGATGGAACCATGATCTGTTCCATTGAACGCGACATGCAGATTGTGATCGGCACCTGCAACAACAACCCTCCGGAAATTACTCCCATGCCGGATACCTGTGTGATTGCCGGCGACACGCTTTCGTTTGCCATTCATGCAACCGATCCGGATGGTGATTTGGTTGATCTCACCTCTACCGGAGGCCCGTATATGGTAACGGATCCGGCCGTATTCACTCCTCCGCCTTTCCTGGCTACTTCTGTAACCGGTTATTTTGACTGGATCACTCAATGCCATCACATCCGGAAGCAACCGTATCATGTGCAATTCAAAGCAGAGGATAACAGCACGCCGGTTCACCTGGTGGATCTGAAAGGAAGAAACATTTATGTGATCGGTCCGGCGCCAACCAATCCAACAGCAAACCCTTCCGGGAATTCAATCGTTGTTCAGTGGGATCCGAGCGTATGCAGCAATGCCATCGGTTATGCCATTTACAGGAAGACAGGTATTTACCCGGGAACGATTGAATGTCCTTGCCAGACGGGTGTTCCGGCAAGCACAGGATATGTCTTCATTGATTCGGTGAGCGGGTTGAACAACACCACCTATACCGACAACGATCACGGGAACGGGTTGATCGCCGGCAATGAATATTGTTACATCATCGTGGCGCTTTATCCTGACGGATCAGAAAGTTGTGCCTCTCCGCAGGTTTGTTCCAAGCTGAAAAAAGATCTCCCTGTGATCACCAATGCCAGTGTGAATACAACGGATATCACCCATGGTTCGATGTACGTGGCCTGGAGCAAACCAACCGAACTCGACACGGTTCAGTTTCCTCCTCCTTACGAATACAGGGTGTATCATTCAAATGATTTCTTTGGCGGAAGTTTTTCCCAGTTTGCCATCTTTCATGATCTGAATGACACAACGGTAGTTGATACCATCCTCAATACCTTTACAGCACCGTGGTCGTACAAAATCGAACTGTATTATAACAACTCCGGAACACCGGCATTCAAAGGGAGTTCACAGAAAGCTTCATCCATCTACCTGAGCCTATCACCAACGGACAACCGCATGAACCTGTCGTGGAAGGAATATGTTCCGTGGACAAATACGCGTTACGATATTTTCCGCCTCGACACGTCCGTTTCTCTTTCGTGGGATTCCATTGCATCCACCACCTTCCAAACCTACTCTGATACGGGACTTACCAATGGCAACCAATATTGCTACCACGTGAGAAGTGTGGGTTCCTATTCCTCCCAGGGCTTTGTGAACCCGATCCTTAATTATTCGCAGGACACGTGTTCTGTTCCTTATGATAATGTTGCTCCATGCTCTCCGGTCGTGCAGGTGACCACCGACTGCATCGATCAGCAAAACGGACTCACCTGGAACAACCCGAACCTCACCTGTGCCGATGATGTACAATCGTATCACATTTATTATTTCTCACCTGCAACAAACGATTATGAATTGATTGCTGTGATCAACGATCCGAATACGACGTCTTACATTCACACGAACCTCGCTTCTCTTGCCGGCTGTTACAAAGTGACGGCCATTGATTCCACCGGGAATGAATCAACCGGCGCCGTGGAATTCTGCGTGGACACGTGCAGGGAATATGTTCTGCCTTCTGTATTTACTCCGAATGGCGACGGGCTGAATGATCTTTTTCATCCATGCGACCAAACCACTGATGCAGAACTGCAAATGAAAAATTGTCCGCCATATAAAAACGTGAAAGACGTGGACATGAAAATTTTTAACCGTTGGGGAAACCTCGTTTTCCAGACGAACGACAAAGACATCAACTGGAACGGAAAAAACAAAGACAGCGGGAAAGATTGTCCGGGAGGAGTGTATTATTATATCTGCAAGGTAAATTTCTACAGGCTGAACGGGACCGAAACAAAAGATCTCCATGGGTATTTTCAACTGATGAGGGAAAAATAAATTTCATGTTTGCTTTTCTTTCTTCCATTCCGAGAATTCATTCGTCCAATTTAAAAACCATTTGAAATATGTTTACCGGAATTGTTGAAGCCATTGGCCTCGTTCAAAAGACAAAAAAGGAATCCGGAAATATCCGGATCACGATACAATGTCCTTTCACGCATGAGTTGAAAGTTGACCAAAGTATTTGCCACAACGGAGTTTGCCTGACGGTAACAGGCATCAACGGGAATGAATACGAAGTGGTTGCCATTGAAGAAACGATTTCCCGCACCAACTTCGGCATATTAAAAACAGGAGATGAGATCAACCTGGAACGAAGCATGAAACTCGGTGATCGCCTGGATGGGCACATCGTGCAGGGACACGTGGATGAAACGGCGACGGTGAAGAAGATTGATGAACACGAGGGAAGCAGCGTTTTTACTTTTGAATACAAGACTTCATCCCATAACATCACGGTTGAAAAAGGATCGGTGTGTGTAAACGGTGTGAGCTTAACCGTTGTTGACTCTGGCAGGAACTGGTTTTCCGTAGCCATCATTCCTTATACCTTTGAGCATACCAATTTTCATTCTCTGAAACCCGGCGATGCAGTGAACCTGGAGTTTGATGTGATCGGAAAATATATTTCAAGGCTGATGGCGGAAAGAAAATGAGTAACCGGTATCAGGATACGACGGCTTCTTTTTTATTTTTGAATTGAAATGCATTCGAATTTTTTCAGATGAGCGGAACCGGAGCAGGAAAAAAGAAATACCACGGGTTTACTTTTAACAACACGGCACGTTTGTTAAAAAGCGGCAGTGATTTTTTTGATGCCCTTGAAAAACTCATTGATGAAGCGAAGCATGAAATTCATTTCCAGACCTACATTTTTGAAAATGATGAAACCGGAAAAAGAATTTTTCATGCGTTGATTCGTGCCGCAAAACGCGGTGTGAACATTTATCTTCTCCTTGACGCATACGGCTCAGGAAATCTTCCGGAGAAATACCTTCAGCAACTAAGGAAAGAAAATATTGAAGTGAGATGGTTCGGCCCGCTTTTCAGAAACGGAAGATTCCACATCGGCCGGCGGCTGCACCGCAAAGTAGTGGTTGCCGACGGGATGGTGTCCATTGTTGCAGGCATTAACATCAGCGACCATTACAATGATCTCGGTGGAAATCCACCGTGGTTCGACTTCGGGGTTTTGGTTAAAGGAGAGGTATCAAAAAAATTATTCCTGGTCTGCAAACAAAGCTGGCTGAAGATCCGGTTCAGGAGATTTTCAACAAAGCTGAAAGAAACTTTCGATGAATCATTTCAGCAGGAAGATCACCCGGTGAAAATTCGCGTTCGCCAGAACGACTGGAAGATCGGCAGGAAGCAGGCGGCACTCAGTTATTACCAGCTGATCAGGAAAGCACAGGTTTCCATTACGATTGTCGGCGGCTATTTTTTGCCGGGAAGAAAAGCGAGGAAGTTGCTGAAGAGAGCTTCCGAACGCGGCGTCATCATTAAACTGATTGTTGCGGAACGCTCTGATGTCGGCCTGATGCGAAAAGCCGTACTCTATCTTTATGACTGGCTGCTGCGATCCAACATTCACATCTTTGAATATTCGCGCTCCAACGTTCACGGCAAAGCCATTGTATCCGATCATAAAATCGTCAGCATCGGTTCGTTTGACCTGAATACGCTGAGCACCTACAGCAACATTGAATTGAATCTTGATCTCGATGATCCGGGTTTCGCGACCGGGTTTCAAAACCATCTTGAACAAATCATGGAAAAGGATTGCTGTAAAATCACGCCGGCGGTTTTCGAAACGAAAACAGGAATTACCGGCAGAATGATTCGCTGGTTTTCTTACCGGATCGTAAAAAGTTTATTCATCCTCTCCGTGCTGCTGGTAAAAAAGGACAGGCCATACCAATGATGACAAGCATTTTTCTCCCCCTATTTTTTAACTGAACACTGTGTTCGATTAACGTTTGATGGTAACCGTTCCTTTGATGGCATCCTTGTTCGGAATCGTCAGCACATAATAATACACTCCGTCAGAAAGGTCGCCGCCATCCCAGTCGTTCTGGTAGTTGTTGTTTTCAAACACCTTTTTTCCCCACCGGTTCAAAACCACCAGCTTGCTGTTCGGGAAAAATTCAAGGTTGGTGAATTTGAACGTCTGGTTCAGCGAATCACCATTCGGGGTAAAAATATTCGGAGCAATGACCTCATTCGGTTCGCCTGTATAAGTAAGCGTATAGGTATCGGTGCAGCCATCCGTTTGTGTCACCGTGAGCGTAACATTGTAACTGTTGATGGAAGTGTACGCATGAGATGGATTCTGCATATTGCTGGTTGAATTCGAACCATCACCGAAATTCCAGAGCCAGCTCACAATCGTTCCGTTTCCTGCCGTGGAATGATCGGCGAAATGAATGGTATCGTTGGCAATGGCAGTGATGGGCGAGTAAGTAAAGAGCGCCACCGGGCTCGGATGTGTCTGAACGTTGATCGATGCAGAAGTTGCCGAACATCCGTACTGGTCACTAATCGTCACCGAATAATTTCCGGAACCTACGGTTAACACGGCCGATGTATCACCGGTAGGATTACCATTCGAAAACCATTGGTAATGCTGAAACTGTTGAGTCGTCTGTAAATGCGCACTGTCCTGTCCGCACATGGCCGTCACTCCGCCAATCACAGGATTTAAAATATCTTCCCACACCGGGAATGCCGGGGACTTTGCCTTGCAGCCGTAGATATCGGTGACTTCCACATTGTATGTTCCGGTTAATACATGAATGGAACTGACACCAACGGTACTGTCGCTCCATAGATATGCCTGGTAGATATTCGGAACAGAGAGTGTTACTCCGTTCACGCCGGTGCAATAATAATTCGGGCCGGTAATGTTCGGGGGATTTAGCTTGATGGTATCCAGCTCCACGAAAGCAATGATGGAATCGCTGGCAGGAGGAGTTCCATTATCGGTGGCAACAAACGTAACGCTGTTCAGGCCGATGGAGTTATTGTTGACGATGAGTTCTGCATCCACATGTGCGATGATGCCGGGCGTGTTGTTGATCACGTTGAAGATGGCCGGACCTGTAGAATAGGCATGTACGGTGGTAATTTGTGATGGCTCCGGCCCTAAGAAATCGAGGTGGAAAGGAATGGTATCGGAGAAGGAAGTGGTACTCGTCATGCAAATCACAATGGTATCGCAAACTGAAAGCCCGTTAATGATCGGCGGAATGTTGGTTGATCCGGATGCTCCTGTGCAGGAGTTGAAGACGAATGTTTTATAGTCGAGGAAATCCACGCTGTCGTTGGCGCCGAACGGCCCGTCATAACCATAACCGGGTTCATCGAATCTTCCGAACTGAATAAAGTCGATGCCGTTTCCAAGATTTGCACCAACGGTGGCCGGAGTTCCACCAAAGCCGCCTGTCCCGGCGGAAGCATCCCCCGTAGTCCATTGCATATCACCATAAATAAAAGCCACATTGTTGCCGATCGGCAAAATCGGATCACTGCCATCGGTCATGATCAACTGGAATGTATTCAGTTTGTCGCTGTGCGAATTGAAATAACCAACACCATTCCATGTAACGATGAGGTGAGTAGGGGAAACCTGGAAACAGGGAACGCCGCTTAACAGGTCGCGTGTGTCCACATCAGCCCAGAACGGAGCAACCATCGTAAAACCGGAAACGGGAAACGACTGGGAAGTAAACGTGTTATACCCCTGGTTGAACGATACATTTCCATTGTTGTTGATGTATGCATCCGTGTAAGTCTGGCCGAACAGGCAAAATGAAAAAGGCAGTGTGATCAACGTGGTACTTCCGTCATCATTCCTGTATTCCGGAGCCGTTCCATTCGTGAAAGGAACCGGTTGAAAACTGGTATCACACGGCACAAACTGGCTGCAAGGCGCACCCGTGGTTTGCGGCACAATGTGAATGTTTTTATTTCCGGGATGTATGACGGGCTGCACCACGTTCACATTCATTTTTGAATCAATGTTATAAGTTGCCCCGTTCTGTAACTTACCATTCGCCTTTAAGTTTTCATATTCGGCAAGGGTGACCTTTTTCACTAATTTTTGCTGGCCATAAGCGTAAAAACTAACGGTTGCCGTGATGGCAAGAAGACAAAACACTCTGAAAGATTTCATGGACGCTGGTTATATTATCCTTAAGACGAAAGTAACAAAAACTTAGTTGCAAAGAATGATGTGATAAAAAAGATGCTGTCTTTCAAATAGACACCGGGGAAGTGTCTGAATCAATCTTTTACCTGTTGACCTTATAAACAGGTTATCAGCCTTAAAAGTAGTTTCTGTTCATCAGAACAAGCATGATAAAAATCATTACGAGGATATTCGAATGGATTTAATTTCATTCTTTTGTTTTCTCTAACTTTGCCGTTCAATTGCAATGAAACCTTGTTCGCATGAATCCTTCCAGCATTCCATCTGATTATCTGCCCATCTTCATTCAGTTTCTTGTTGCTGCAGGATTTGTTGTGGCCGTGATGGTTGCCACCCACTGGCTTGGTCCAAAAAGAAAATCAAAATTAAAACTGGAGACCTTCGAATGCGGTATTGAACCGCAGGGAAATGCAAGGATTCCTTTTTCAATCAAGTACTTCCTCGTAGCCATTTTATTTGTTTTGTTCGATGTGGAGGTGATCTTCATGTATCCGTGGGCTGTTAACTTCAAAGTTCTTGGTGAAAGCGGGTTGATTGAGATGCTGATATTCATGGCGCTGTTGCTTACCGGTTTCTTTTACATCATTAAAAAGGGCGCGTTGAAGTGGGAATGAAAATAATTAATAAGTCAAAATGAATAAAGGCAAAAGCAGAAGGACCGTGAATTTCGAAATACTCTTTATTACTTACTCATTCATCCTTATTCATTAAAATCACAAATGGCCGAAATTGAAACCTCGAAAGTAAAAATCGCCCAGGCTCCTCCGGGCTTTGAAGGCCCGGGATTTTTTGCCACTTCCCTCGATAAAGCTATCGGGTTGGCCAGGAAAAATTCTTTATGGCCGCTACCCTTTGCAACTTCCTGCTGCGGCATTGAGTTCATGGCAACCATGGCATCCACGTATGATTTTGGAAGATTCGGCGCCGAGCGACTGAGTTTTTCTCCGCGCCAGGCCGACATGCTGATGGTGATGGGAACGATTGCAAAAAAAATGGCACCGGTATTACGCCACGTCTATGAACAGATGGCCGAACCACGCTGGGTGCTGAGTGTAGGCGCCTGTGCTTCGAGTGGAGGAATCTTCGATACCTATTCTGTGTTGCAGGGAATTGATAAAATAATTCCGGTTGATGTATATGTTCCGGGTTGTCCGCCGAGGCCGGAGCAGATCCTGGAAGGAGTGATGAATATCCAGAAGCTGGTGCATAACGAATCGTTGAGAAGAAGAAATGACCCGGAATATAAAATGCTGCTGGCTTCTTATGGAATGGAATAAGATCATTTCAGATTACGAATTCTATGAATATGGAAAAACCAACCCTTGAACAAATATCAAATTCTCTGAAAGAAAAATTCGGAGATTCCATTCTTTCACAAACGCAGGAATATGACTTCCCCGTTCTTGTGATTAAAAAAGAATCCCTGTTTCAGATCGTTCGTTTTCTTTATGATGACGAACGTTTTCAATTCAGGTATCTCACAACATTCTGCGGTTTGCACTACCCTGATTCATCACAACCTTTCGGAATCATGGTTCAGCTTCACAGCCTCGTTCATAACATCCGGATCCGGTTCAAATCCTTTACCACATTAAAAGACCTGGAGTTTGATTCTCTCACTCCCATCTTCTCCGCCGTCAACTGGATGGAGCGCGAAGCTTTCGATTTCTACGGAATCCGTTTCAAAGGACATCCGAACCTGAAGCGGATATTAAACGTGGAAGACATGGACTATCACCCGATGAGAAAAGAATATCCTGTTGAAGACGCCACCCGCGTTGATAAGGATGATACGATGTTCGGCAGAAAATCTTCCGGATACGACCGTGAAAAATTAATGTCAGGAAAACAATAACACAAACGAATCGCTCCACGTAATTCAGCATCATAAAAAAGAATGCAAACCCAGGACATCACTCAAAAGGAAGAAAAGCAATACACCACGCTTAACCTCGGACCGACTCACCCGGCCACCCATGGTATTTTTCAGAATGTATTGAAGATGGATGGTGAAATCGTGATGGATACGGAACAAACCATCGGCTACATCCATCGCGCTTTTGAAAAACTCGGTGAGCACAAACCATTTTACCAGGTAACCACGCTTACCGACCGGTTGAATTACTGTTCATCACCCATCAACAACATGGGCTGGCACATGACCATGGAGAAACTCATCAAAGCGGAGTTGCCCAAGCGCGTGGAATACATGCGCGTCATCATCATGGAACTTTCGCGCATCAGCGATCATCTTGTCTGCAACAGCGTCATCGGCGTGGATACCGGTGCGATGACCGTCTTCCTCTATATTTTTCAGTGGAGAGAATTTATTTATGAAATCTTTGAAGAGATCTGCGGAGCAAGGCTTACGACCAACATCGGCCGCATCGGTGGATTTGAACGGGACTTTTCAGAGACGGCATGGAAAAAAATAAGACATTTTGTAAAAGAATATCCGAAAGGGCTGAAGGAATTTGAAAACCTGCTGATGCGTAACCGGATTTTTATGGATCGCACCATCGGCTGCGGACCGATCAGCGCCGAACGTGCACTCAACTTCAGTTTCAGCGGGCCGAATCTTCGCGCTGCCGGCGTGGATTACGATGTGCGTGTCACGAATCCGTATTCTTCTTACCAGGATTTTGAATTCGCAATCCCGCTTGGCACACAGGGCGACACATACGACCGCTTCATGGTTCGTGAACATGAAATGTGGGAAAGCCTGAAGATCATCACCCAGGCATTGGAAAAATTAGACAAGCTGGAAGACAAAAATACGTTTCATGCAGAGGTACCGGAGTTTTATCTTCCTCCGAAAGAAGAAGTATATAATGACATGGAAGCGCTCATCTATCATTTTAAAATTGTGATGGGAGAGACCGATGTTCCAAAGGGAGAAGTATATCATTGCGTGGAAGGTGGAAACGGTGAGTTGGGATTTTATTTAATCAGCGACGGCGGGCGACAACCTTTCCGTTTGCATTTCAGGAGACCTTGTTTCATCTATTACCAGGGTTACCCGGAAATGATCCGCGGAGGATATCTCAGCGATGCCATTCTGACCATGAGTTCCATGAATGTGATCGCAGGCGAACTGGATGCCTGACATCCGTTAAAACGAAAAAGTAAAACTTAAAAATGTTTTCACTTTTCACATAGATTAATATGACGAACATTAATACGATAAAATTCTCAGATGAATCATTTGCCCTGGTGCAAAAGATCATCAAACGTTACCCGGAAGGAAAACAAAAATCCGCTGTCATTCCCATCCTGCATATCGCACAGGCCGAATTTGACGGATGGCTCAGTGCACCGGTGATGGAATACGTTGCTTCCATTTTGAATATTCAACCTGTGGAAGTGTATGAAGTTGCTTCATTCTATTCCATGTTCAACCTCAAACCGGTCGGCAAGTGTGTGATTGACATTTGCAGAACCAGTTCGTGTTGGCTTCTTGGTTCGGAAGACATCGTGAAACACCTCGAGAAAAAACTGAACATCAAAGTCGGTGAAACCACGAAGGACGGAATGTTTACGCTGAGAACCGTCGAATGCCTCGGCAGTTGCGGAACAGCACCCATGCTGCAATGCGGACCTGACTATTATGAAAATCTGAATTTGAATAAGGTGGACGGTTTGCTGGAGAAATTCAAAACTGAAAACAAAAGAAGAAGTTATACCGACAACGCTGAAGCAAGAACTGTATAAGTATGGCACGCAAACTTTTATTACAGAATATTGACGTACCCGGCATCAACACCTACGAAGTATACCGGAAAACCGGCGGATATGCTTCCGTAGAAAAGGCGTTGAAGACGATGACCCCTGAAGCAGTGGTTGAAGAAGTAAAAAAAAGCGGATTGAGAGGAAGAGGCGGAGCCGGGTTTCCAACCGGAATGAAATGGAGTTTCCTCGCCAAGCCACCGGGCGTTCCTCGTTACCTCGTTTGCAATGCCGACGAATCGGAACCGGGAACTTTCAAAGACCGTTACCTCATGGAACGCATTCCTCATTCTCTTATCGAAGGAATGATTACTTCCAGTTATGCACTTGGCGTCAACACAGCATACATCTATATCCGCGGCGAATTTTTTTATGTCTCCAGGATACTGGAGAAAGCGATTGATGAAGCCTATTCAAATGGCTGGCTCGGAAAAAATATTCTCGGAACGGACTTTTCTTTGGATCTCTATGTGCATGTGGGTGCAGGCGCTTACATCTGTGGGGAAGAAACAGCGTTGCTCGAATCGCTTGAAGGAAAAAGAGGCAACCCGCGCAACAAGCCGCCATTCCCTGCTGTAGCGGGTTTGTACGGCTGCCCGACAGTCGTAAATAATGTGGAAACCATTGCCGACGTTGTTCCGATTGTGAACGATGGAGGAGATGCGTATGCGAAAATCGGTATCGGGAAATCGACGGGAACGAAATTAATTTCAGCATCCGGACATATCAACAAGCCGGGCGTTTACGAAATTGAACTCGGATTGCCGGTGGAAGAATTTATTTATTCCGATCACTATTGCGGAGGCATAAGAGGAGGAAAAAATCTGAAAGCCGTTGTGGCTGGAGGTTCTTCCGTTCCGATTTTACCGGCTCATCTCATTCTGAAAACGGCCGGCGGCGAACCACGCCTGATGAGTTACGAATCACTCAGCGACGGAGGATTTCAAACCGGAACCATGCTCGGATCAGGAGGCTTTATCGTGATGGATGAAACCACCAGCATCGTAAAGAATCTCTGGAACTTCTCGAGGTTTTATCACCATGAAAGTTGCGGACAATGTTCACCATGCCGCGAAGGAACCGGGTGGATGGAAAAAATTCTTCACCGGATTTTAGAAGGACATGGGAAACCGGGCGACGTGGATTTGCTCTGGGATGTTCAAAGTAAGATTGAAGGAAAAACAATTTGTCCGCTTGGCGAAGCCGCTGCATGGCCCGTGGCCTCAGCGATCCGGCATTTCCGTTCGGAGTTTGAAGAGTATATTAAAACTCCGTCTGCCATAAAAGACGAAAGACATTATTACCGGTTGAAT
>JAPLDA010000005.1 GCA_026391945.1 Bacteroidota bacterium
ATGGTGGAAAACCTGGTTTCCATTTTTAACAAAGTAATCGCTGGATAATATCATGGAAGCAACAGTTGTAGAAAGTTTATCAAAAAATGCCGGCTCCTTCAACGAACGGTATGCTCATGATCCGAATTTCATTCAGCGATACAACGTTTGGACGAATACGATCGACAGATTTTCCGGCGGAGTGAAGTCTGCTTATGATATGGGCTGCGGAGGAGGTGTTTTGTCTTTTTACCTCGCCTCAAAGCATATTCAAACTACCGGTTTTGATGGCGCAGAAGGAATGATAAGTCTGTGTAACCGTCAGAAAAATGAAAGAAATATCTCCAATGTTGATTTCCGCCTCGCCATGCTGCCATTTGAAAACCATTCCGCTTTGCCAAAAGTGGAGTTGATCGTCAGTTCCAGCGTCATTGAATACATCGATGAAATTGACCAAACCATTCAAATGTTTAGCGAACTTTTAAAACCTAATGGAAAATTAATCGTATCCTTTCCCAATAAAGATTCTGTTTACCGGAAAATTGAAATGAACCTGTTCAGGTTGTTTCGTAAGCCGGCTTATTTTCGTTTTGTGAAAAATATCTGGACGAAAGAAGAAGCGGAAACAAAATTCGGCAAACATAGTTTTCGTTTGTCGGAATGCACGTATTTCAGCGACCGGTCATTCATATCAGGAGTGGCGGGAATAGTTGGAGGAAGCAAGAGAGCAGGAAACCTCACCTTGATGGTTTTTGAAAAATTATAAAAAGATTTTGGAACAGCTTACACAGTCATTGAAGAACGGGGAGATGCAGTTGCTCGAAGTGCCGTACCCGGCATTGTCGAAAGGCTGTGTGCTTGTCAGGAATCATTATTCACTCATCAGCGCCGGTACCGAAGGCAAAACAGTGAAGGATGCACGACTGGGTTATCTCGGGAAAGCACGTGCACGGAAGGAGGAAGTGAAAAAAGTAATCGAAGCCGCGAAAACATTCGGCTTGCTCAACACCTACAAAATGGTGATGAACAAACTGGATGCTCCAGCTGCTTTGGGTTATTGCTGTGCAGGAGAAGTGATCGCGGTTTCTTCCGACGTAAAGGATTTCCGGGTAGGCGATTTTGTTGCCTGCGGAGGCGGAACTGCCAATCATGCAGAGGTAGTCGCTGTTCCCGTGAACCTGTGCGTGAAATTTGACGAGACCATTCTTCCGCAGTATGCTGCTTTTACAACACTCGGCGCCATCGCCATGCAGGGAATCCGGCAGGCTGATCTGAGACTTGGAGAAAACTGCGTCGTCATCGGACTGGGATTAATCGGGCAACTCACTGTTCAGATTCTAAATGCAGCAGGAGTAAAAACCATCGGCATTGATGTGGATCCGAAGATGGTACTTCTTGCCAGTGAAAACGGCTGTATGCTGGCCCTTGAACGAAGTAAAGATGACCTCGAAAACCAGGTCTTGAATTTCACTGATAGCTATGGAACCGATGCCGTCATCATCACCGCCGGAACCGATTCTCATGATCCCATTGATCTCGCTGGTGTGTTGTGCCGGAAAAAAGGAAAGGTCGTAGTGGTCGGAGCCGTTCCAACAGGATTCAAACGTCCGAATTATTTTAAGAAAGAACTCGATCTGCGCATGTCGTCATCATACGGCCCGGGAAGATACGATCCGGAGTATGAAGAAGAAGGAATTGATTACCCGTATGCTTATGTCCGCTGGACAGAAAACAGGAACATGCAGTCGTTCGTTGAACTTCTGAAAAATAAAAAAATACATCTCGAAAAATTGCTGACTCATGTTTTTGATTTCAGGAGTGCACCGGATGCCTACCAAATGATAGTGGATAAATCAGAGCCATTCCTTGGGCTGGTTCTGAAATACGATGTAAAGAAGGAACCGAAGCATACCATTCACCTTCATGAAAATAAATTCAAGCCGGGAGAAGTGAATGCAGGACTCATCGGCGCCGGTTCATTCGGACAGAATTTTCTGTTGCCTGCCATGAAAGGACTGGTCAATTTTGTTGGCGTTGCCACGGCACGCGCCAACAATGCGAGGAACATCGGTGATAAATATGGTTTTAATTACTGCGCAGGAAATGCAGATGAATTGTTTAAGGATCAAAATATCAATACCATTTTCATTGCCACCCGGCATGATTCTCATGCGGAGTATGTTTTAAAAGCCATGCAGAACGGGAAACATGTTTTCACGGAGAAGCCTTTGTGCCTGCATGAATCCGAACTCGAAAAAATCAGGAATGAATATGCAACGTCAGGAGTAAGGCTGATGGTCGGTTTCAACCGCAGGTTTGCCCCGCTTGTGAGTAAAATAAAATCTGTTTTTAATTCAGGCCCGGTTGCGATTCATTACCGTGTTAATGCCGGAATCATCCCTCCTGATCATTGGGTGCATGATGCAAAAACCGGCGGCGGAAGAATTGTCGGCGAACTTTGTCATTTCATTGATCTCTGCATGTACCTCGCAAACTCACGGATCACGGGCGTTTCAGCGTATGTGATGGACGACAAGGCAAAACTGGATGATACGCTTACGGTGAACATCCGGTTTGCAAACGGCAGCGTTGCCAACGTTTCGTATTTCAGCAACGGCAATAAAAACCTTGAGAAAGAATACCTCGAAGTGTTTGGCAACGGAATGGTTGCACGACTGGAGGATTTTAAAATGCTCACCATTTTCGGCAAATCGGAAAACAGGCAAACCGCTGCATTGGACAAAGGTCACAAAGCAGAAATGGAAGCATTCATACGAGCTGTGAAAAGCGGCGAACCCACACCGGTTTCTTTTGATGACATCGTGCTTTCCACGCTGGCAACATTCAAAGTGATAGAGTCCATCAGCCAGAAAGGCAAAGAGATTTCAGTTGAACTCTGATTCTTCCTCCTATGAATAAGGAACTGATCAGCGGCTCGTTTCTGAAACTTCAACAGTACATCGAATCTGAACATTACAAAGGATACGATCCGTATGATGCATTGAAGTCTCCTGTGTTCCGTCTTCCCATCATCAGGGACTCAAACAAAATTCGTTTTCTTGCACAGCAATTCGTTAAACGATTCCCGCTTAACATGCGTCCCCTTCTGATGATCAGGAAGGGTATGAACCCTGTCACGCTTGGTTTGTGCATCCATGCCTATACCGATTGTCTGACCGTATTTCCAGAGGAGAAAAATAAATACGAAGAAAAAATAAATCATCTGCTCGATGAACTGGAGAAAGTCATTCCGCCGGGATACCACGGAGCCTGCTGGGGATATGATTTTGATTGGGCTTCGAGGTATGCAACCGTGCCGGCTTACCAGCCAACGGTTGTGGCAACCGGCTTTATCACCAATGCCTTGTTTCATTACTTCAGAGTTTCCGGAAACAGGAGAGCGCTTGATTGGTGCATCAGTTCAGCAGGTTTTGTCAGGAAGGATCTCAACAAAACATTTGATCAGCAGAAAATAAATTTTTGTTTTTCCTACTCACCATTCGACCATGAAATTGTTTTCAATGCAAACATGAAAGGAGCAAGGATTCTTGCGCAGGTATATTCGCAAACCGGTGATGAACAGTTGAAGGAAGAGGCGCGGAAAGCCGTTGCGTTCGTGATGAATTTCCAGCAACAAGATGGCTCCTGGGTTTATTCCCAAAGCCGCGCCGGAACATGGGTTGATAACTACCACACCGGCTACATCCTGGATTGTCTCGATGAATACATTCGGTGTACAGGTGATCAGTCATTCCGTGAAAATCTTGACAAAGGATATTTGTTTTACCGGGAGAATTTTTTTACGGGAGAAGGCATTCCGAAATTTTATGACAAAGAAATATTTCCGGTCGATTGTACAGCGGCAGGTCAATCGCTGCTTACGCTGGTTCGTTTCAGGGATGATGAACGTGCAGGTAAAGTGGCAGAGTGGATGATCACGAATATGCAATCGGAAAAAGGATTTTTTTATTTTAGAAAATTCAGAAGGCATACCAACAAAACATCGTTCATGCGATGGAGCAATGCATGGATGTTTGCAGGAATGGCCAGCCTGCTTGCTTCAGCATCGAAAGAGGGAAAATGAGATGAGAGATTTTACTTTGAAAATATATCAACAACTCCTGGAAGCAGCCATTGACGGCGGTTACCGGTTGACATCATTTGAAAAATACATCGTTGAAAAAGAAAGCAGCAGCAAATGGTTTATCCTGCGTCACGATGTGGACAGGTTGCCATACAACTCCCTTGAAACGGCTAAGCTGCAACACCGTCTCGGGGTGAAGGGAACCTACTACTTCAGAATTGTTAGAGAAAGTTTTGATCCTGTTGTCATCGAAAAAATAGCGTCGCTTGGTCATGAAATCGGTTATCATTACGAAGATGTTGCTTTGCAAAATGGCAACATCGAAAAAGCTTTTGAGAAATTTTCCGAACACCTGGAAATGATCAGGAAGTATTATCCTGTGAAAACCGTTTGCATGCACGGAAGCCCGCTTTCCAAATGGGACAACAGGTTGTTGTGGAACTCGTACCAATACTGCGATCTCGGAATCATCGGCGAACCGTACTTCGATCTTGATTTCAACAAAGTGCTGTACATCACCGATACCGGCCGAAGCTGGAATAAAAACGAAGTGAGCGTACGCGACAAAGTAAATTCTGATTTTCAATTCAGGTTCAACTCAACAGCGGATGTCATCAATCATTTTAAGCAGCATAAACTTCCGGATCACATCATGCAGAACATTCATCCGCAACGATGGACGGATGATATTTTTTTATGGACGAAAGAGTTGTTCCTGCAAAATTTAAAGAACGTTGTGAAAAAAGTAATCGTGGGCAGGAGCCAATGATTGCTTCCTGCACATGATTCTTCCGTCATTCGCTGAAGACCGTTTACCGACTGTAATTTTTGATTTTAAGTTCTTCATTTTTAGAGGAGAATTCGCCCTTTTTTAGTGAACTTCCTTCCTGCTTTTTCAGTATAAAGTAGTTCGAAGCGGAACAGGCTTCCCCTTTATGCTTATTAAAAAATCTCGCATACCAATTTTGCAGGTACTCACCATCGGGTTGCTGCCTTCCTTCCTGAAAAAAATAATTTACAGGATGAAAGGCTACACCATCGGACGGGGAGTGAAACTCGGTTTGGGTAGTGTGATCATCGGGAAGGATGTCGAAATCGGGAAAGGTACGTCTGTGGGTTTCCTCACTGTGATTCGTGGAAAAAAAATTGTGATCGGAAAATTTGTAACCATCGGTTCGCTGACCTTCATGGATACCGAACGGATCGAACTGGGCGATGATTGCCGCATCCGCGAACAGGTGCATGTGGGTGGATTATCAGAACCCGGCTCCATGCTGAAACTGGGAAAACGTTGTTGCATCATGCAGATGTCGAATCTCAACCCGGCACGGCCTATCATCGTTGGGGATGATTCAGGAATCGGCGGAGACTGCCTGTTGTTTACACACGCTTCCTGGCTTTCGCAACTGGAAGGGTTTCCTGTGAAGTTCGCACCGATCACCATCGGGAAAAATGTCTGGATCCCGTGGAGGGTTTTCATCACTGCCGGAGTGACCATCGGTGATAACGTGCTGGTGGGCCCGAACACCGTGATTTCAAAAGACATTCCATCCAACAGCGTAGCGGCTGGAACGCCGCTGAAGATCAGTTCGAATGTATTCAAACCCGTAAATGAAAACAGCAGGAAGAAAATACTGAACGAAATCTTCGGTAACTTTGTGAAACATCTTGAGTACGGCAGTTTTGCTTGTGAATTCAAAACACTGGATCATGGCCGTGAATGGATTTTCAGTGATCATGAAAAACATCAGGTTGTTTACCTGGCGGGGAAACAGGATGTGATGGCTTCTTCCAAAGACAACATTCTTGTGCTCGATTATGATCACGATGACATGAAAAAATTTCTCGATAAAAAATTCTGCATGATCATTTCACTCGTGAAAAAAGAAAGAGTTGGAATGTCGGATGTGGGAGAAGAATTCGTGAGGTATTTGTCGCGGCACGGAATACGTTTCGACCGGGTGGATGATTGATTTTAGGAAATAATAATTATGACGAACACAGAAAAATTAATTGCAACTTTTTCAGATGCGCTTACACTCGATGCTTCGAAAGTAACGGATGCACTAACCTACCAAAGCATCCCGGAGTGGGATTCCATTTCTCACATGGTGCTCATCAGCCGCCTCGAGGAAGCATTTGATGTTTCCATTGATACCGATGACGTCATCGACATGAGTTCGGTGGCAAAAGCGAAAGAGATTTTAAAAAAATACAACGTCTCGTTCTGATGTTACTCGCCAATAAAACAGCATTGATTACCGGTGCTTCCAAAGGAATCGGAAGAGCCGTTGCGCTTGCCTTTGCGAAGGAAGGCGCACAGGTGATCCTGCTCGCCCGCAGCATGGACCTGCTGGAAAAATTAAAATCTGAAATCGATGCAAGCGCTGTTTCGAAAGCCATCATCTTTCAGGCGGATGTGAGGAAATACGATGAGCTTAAAAAAGTTTTCGATGAGTTGAATCAAAATAAAATATACATCGATGTTCTTGTGAACAATGCCGGCATCATGAAAGATGCCGTGATACAAATGGTGCAACAGCAATTGATCCACGACATTTATGAAACCAATGTCTTTGGTACCATCAGTGCAAGCCAGCTGGCAGTGAAATCGATGCTGAAAAAAAGAGGAGGGAGCATCATCAATTTAACATCCATTGTAGGAGTGCATGGTAACCTGGGCCAATCGGTGTATGCTTCCAGCAAAAGTGCCGTAATCGGTTTTACAAAATCACTCAGCAAGGAACTGGCTTCACTCAACATCCGCGTGAATGCCGTGGCTCCCGGTTTCATTGATACGGAGATGACACAATCGATGGATCAACGCTTCCATGAAAAAAACATTCAGTCGATCGGGATGAAACGCATCGGAACCCCGGATGATGTGGCGCGTACGATTTTATTTCTTGCATCCGATCTTTCAGCGTACGTAACAGGCCAGGTCATTGGTGTCGACGGGGGAATGATTATTTAATCGTACACATCATGTCTGAGATCATTTCCCTCGCAGCGGCAAACCAGCACCTGCAATACATCGATCCCGGAACCGGGAACTCATCGGGCATCAGTGAAATGCTGGCACCATCTGCCTGTCTGAATGCCGCTGAAAAAAAACTTGCTTTTCTTTATCTTGACAATTCCGTTTCTTCGATCGCCGCCTTCTGGAATTTTTTTAACAGCAACCATGCCTGTGCGCTGCTTAGCTCCAGCATGAAACAGGAATTCAAAGATTCGCTGGAAACCCTTTACCAGCCTCATTTTATTTATGACATCAAACGGGAATCGGTGGATGGTTATACGATGGAGAAAATAAATTCTTCACTGGAAATATTCATCAGCAGAATCTCTTCCGGCTATTCAGTTCATGATGAACTGAAAATATTGCTGAGCACTTCCGGCACCACGGGTTCTCCCAAGTTCGTGAAGCTCTCTGAAAAAAATTTAGTGAGCAACACAAAATCGATTCTTGAGTACCTCCCGGTTCAGTCATCTGATGTCACACCTTTGAATTTGCCGATCCACTACTCGTATGGGTTGTCGGTGTTCATCACCAATTCAGTGAAAGGCGGAAAAATAATCTGTACAACCAAAGATATTCTTCAGAGAGAATTCTGGAGCGATTTTGAAAAGTATCAATGCACCAGCCTGGCAGGTGTTCCCTATGTGTATGAAACACTTTTCAGAACAGGTTTTACAAAGAAAAAATTTATTTCGCTGAAGTACATGACTCAGGCAGGAGGAAAGCTGAACGAAAAGCTGGTGGATGTTTTCAGTCAATTTGCAGAGGATCACAACGTACGTTTTTTTATCATGTACGGACAAACGGAAGCAACGGCACGCATGTCCTTCCTTGCCCCGGAATATTTGCAGCAAAAAAAAATGTCCATCGGGAAAGCCATAGCCGGTGGGCGTTTTGAGGTTGACCCGGTTTTACATGAACTGCTTTACTTCGGCGAAAATGTGTTTGGCGGATATGCAGAATCATGGAAGGATCTGAATTCATACCGGCAGGAACTGCCATTGCATACCGGCGACATGGCAACGGTGGATGCCGCAGGTTTTTATTTCATCACCGGCAGGATTAAACGCATCGTGAAACTATTCGGAAACAGAATTAATCTGGATGAAATTGAAAAAGTACTGAATGAACAGTTCCATGATTCTTCGTTTATCTGCACCGGATTGGAAGATCAGGTGCTGTTGGTAGGAGTGAAGAATTTTCAGGACGATGAAAAAATCATTTCACATTTCCTGCATTCGAAATTTTCCATTCACCCGTCGGTGATCCGCATCAAACAGGTCGAACATATTCCGCTTACCGATAACCAAAAAGTCAATTACACCAAATTCATGGAACAACATGGTGATTGAAGATTACATTCAAATACCTCCGTATTCGCTGGCTCGTGCTGAGAAAGAACCGTCCATGGTTGTTTTACTCAATGAACTGCATGCCTTGCATGTGGATCGTTGCGATGCTTACAGGAAAGTCAGCGAAGTGATTTTCGGAGGCATTAAAAAAATTTCATCATCCGATCAGCTGCCATTCATCCCGGTGAGCATGTTCAAAACACATGAGCTGAAAAGCATTGCTGATGGCTCGGTGTACAAGGTACTCACGTCAAGCGGAACCACGGGGAGTATTCCGAGCCGGATTTTTCTGGATCAGCAAACAGCCAGCCTGCAAAGCCTGGCGTTGTCGAAAATCATGACGCACATGCTCGGCAACAGCCGGCTACCGATGCTCATCATCGATTCGCAAAGTGTGCTGAAAGACCGGAATACTTTTTCAGCAAGAGGAGCCGGCATCCTCGGCATGTCCATCTTCGGAAAAAATCATACGTACCTGCTCGATGATGCTTTTGAAATTGACATGGGAGCACTGGAAAAGTTTGCTGAGCAATTCAACGGGCAGAAAATGTTGCTATTTGGATTTACATTCATGGTGTGGAAATATCTTTTTGAACAGTCCGGCATCGCTCTTGATTTAAGCAAGGCCATCCTCATTCACAGCGGTGGCTGGAAAAAAATGAATGAACTCGCTGTCGACAACGACGTTTTCAAAAGTGAACTGAATAAAAAATTCGGACTGCAGCACGTGTACAATTTTTACGGAATGGTGGAACAGGTGGGTTCTGTTTATATCGAAAATGAAAAAGGATTTTTACATTGCCCGAACTTTTCCGACATCATCATCCGCAACCCGGTTGATTTCTCTGTGCAGAAAAATGGCGAAGAAGGATTGATCCAGGTGATCAGCGCCCTGCCACGCAGTTATCCAGGCCATTCCATCCTCACCGAAGACATCGGCGTTTGCATGGGCGAAGATGACCTGTCGTGGAAAGGAAAATATTTCAGGATTCTCGGCAGGGCAAAAAAAGCCGACCTGAGAGGATGCAGCGATACGTTTGCTCAGTCAGCATAAAGTGGAAAGAAAACGAACAACTGTATATTCATGATTAAGTCAAATAATTTTGAAGTAGCATTTAGAGAAGAAGAAAAATAATTTTAGTATGACATTCAGAATTAAAGTACGAAGAAAAATAAAGCAATACTTTTTCAGGTTGAAGTTACATAAACTCATCCAGCCCTTTGCAGAAGGCATGCTCACGCTTGCATACTATTCAAAATTTTCGCAGTGGTGCAGCGAACAGGGGAAAAATTTTCTGTACAAAGATCTTGAGATCGGAACGGAGCGGCGGTTCGGATTGTATCAATTCGTGTTTGATCATCTTCATCTCGACACAGCGATTCAGTACCTCGAATTCGGTGTGTTCAAAGGTGAATCCATCCGGTGGTGGGTGGAAACAAATAAAAACCCTGACTCACGTTTTACCGGTTTTGATACCTTCACAGGGCTGCCGGAAGACTGGAATTTCCGTTATGAAAAAGGTCATTTCTCCACCGAGGGAAAAACGCCTGACATCCGCGATTCACGATGTGCATTTGTAGCCGGTTTGTTCCAGGATACTCTGCAGGATTATGTAAACAAAACAACGCTCGATAAAAAAACCATCGTTCATCTTGATGCTGATCTGTACAGTTCCACGTTGTTTGTGCTCACCACGCTCATCACCAAATTGAAAAAGGGAGATGTCCTGATCTTCGATGAATTCAGTGTGGCCAAATCGGAATTCCGCGCCTTCATGGATGTGGTTCAGTCGTACAATGTAAAGTACAAAGTGATCGGAGCGGTGAACAACTATCACCAGGTTGCATTTGAAATTGCCTGAAAAAAAATCAGTGAATAAAACAGTCGTACAGATATCGCCCGATAGAAGACAGGTTGCCATGGAAGAACTTCTTCCTTTGCAAAGCCATGCTGCTGAAGCGTTGCAGCCGTTTGATGAACGGGTCATTGCATTCCTCGACAGGCTCTCGCATGCTGTTTTAAAAGATCCGTCACTCAACAGGATTGCAGAATTTGCTTCTCTCGGTTTCTGGCTTCGCAAGGCGAACATCAGCAAATACGTCAATGAAAATAATCACCTCATTCAGAATAAAAATTTCGTGACAGCGCCGGCGGGAATCGTATTTCATGTTTGTCCTTCCAATGTCGACACCATGTTCATGTACAGCCTGGCGATCTCGCTGCTCATGGGAAACCGCAACCTGCTGCGGGTTTCAGGAAGACAGGGTTCACCTCATCTCGACACCTTGTTTGATGTCATCAACACAGTTATGAGGAATGAAGAAAATAAATTATTTTCAGAATGCATCAGCATCTTTACGTACGAACATGACCACGACATCAGCAGTTTCTTTTCCCTGCACGCCAATGTGCGCGTGATCTGGGGAGGCGACAGCACGATAGAGGTCTTTAAGAAAATTCCGGTTTCACCGCGCACCAAAGACATTGTTTTCGCCGACCGCGTTTCGTATGCATTGTTCATGTCGAAAGAGTATGCGCTGTTGAGTGAAGAAGGAAAGAACGGGCTGGCTCATTCGTTTTACAACGATTCCTATTCGTTCAACCAGAAAGGTTGCTCCTGTCCGCAAACCATTTTTACTGTTGGCAGCAAAGCAGACAACGAAGCGTTCGAAAAAAATTTTTACGAACGGCTGAAGAACGTGGTCGTAAAAAAATACGATGCCGATATCATGTCGCTTGCATCGCTCAAACTGAACCGGCTGGCCGATGACGCCACAGCAGGAAAGATCAGCCAGGTGATGGATTCCGATAACCGCGTTGTATTTGCCCGGCTGAATGACGGTGCGGATGCATCAGGAACCTGCGGTGGTGGCTTGTTCTACATTCGTTCCCTTGAAAACCTTGCTGACTTGTTATCCTGGATTCATCCGAAGGTGCAAACGGTGAGTTACTTTGGATTGAAACAGGATGACATCCATGAGCTGGTGAAGTTGTCTTCTGGAAAAGGAATCGACCGCCTTGTACCCATTGGGAAAGCGCTCGACTTCCATTACCTCTGGGACGGGTACAATCTGTTCGATGAATTGTGCATCAAACGTTCCGTGATCTGACATAAGAAAAATTTTTATTCTGAATGAAACTGCTTGTTTATCTCGGTCATCCTGCTCACTTTCATCTCTTCAAAGAGACCATAAAGAATTTCCGGGAGGAAAAACACGAAGTCGTCATCGTCATCAAGAGTAAAGATGTTCTTGAAAAACTGCTGCAGGAGGCCGGGATGAATTACATCAACCTCTCGGCAAAACCCAGGAAAGACGGGAAGTTCAACATTGCCGTGAGTTTTTTCCAGCGTCTCACCCAGCTTTCCCGGATCATCAGGAAAGAGCACCCTGATAAACTGGCTGGCTCTGCAGCCGAACTTGCTTTGCTGGGAAAGTTGCACCGCATCCCGTCATTCATTTTTTTTGAAGATGATTTTGAAATTGCTCCTTCGTTTGCTTACATCGCCGGTCCGCTGGCGACCAAACTGGTGTGCCCGCAATGCTGCAGCGCCTGGAAATGGAATGACAAAAAAATTGGTTATGAAAGTTACCATGAACTCGCTTACCTGCATCCCGATCATTTCACTCCTGATCCCGGGAAAGTGAAAAAAATATTTAAAGAGGGTGAAAAAAATTTCATTCTCCGTTTTGCACAACTCAATGCATACCACGACGAAGGTAAATCCGGTATCACCACGGAGATTGCACAACAGCTCATCAGCCGCCTTCTGCCGCACGGAAATGTTTTCATTACCTCCGAACGTCCGCTGGAACAGCAGTTCGAAAAATACAGGATCAGCATCAATGCGCTTGATATGCACGATGCACTGGCATTCGCCGACCTCTACATCGGCGACAGCCAGACGATGACCGCAGAGGCTGCTGTGCTTGGAACGCCTGCTTTGCGCTTCAATGATTTTGTCGGACAACTCAGTTATCTTGAAGAGTTGGAACACCGCTATGGCCTTACCTATGGCATCAAAAGCCATGAGCCCGAAAAACTTTTAAGCAAGCTGGATGAACTGCTGAGCATTCCCGGCCTGAAACAGGAATGGAATCTCCGCAGGAAGAAAATGCTGAATGAAAAAATAAACCTCGCGCTTTTTATGACGAAGCTGTTGGAAGAATAGCGGGGAGGGTGGGGTGTGATGACCTGCGATTCTTTTAACTTTTAACTTTGCCCTTCTCCCCGCATCCTTTTTCAGAATCACTCGTCCCTGGTCTAATCGTCTCGTCGTCTCATCGTCTCGTCTTTTTTACGAAACCGTATTTTTCCCAGCATATACAACTTTTTTATTTCATAATCAATAGTCAGAAAAATAATTTGTATGTAGTTGTTTGTGAGGATTAATTTCTATTTTTACACTATCAAACAATCATTCACTTACTTAACTAAATCTTAAACAAACTGAAAGAGCTATACAATAGCAAGGCATGAAACAACCTGCAATATAATTCCCCGATTATAACTAAACCGATTTGTACGACCGGTTTTAATTGCAGTCCCCACCATCTTTTTTGATTAAATTTTAAAACTGCTTGCCATGCGGTAAGTCTGTTTCACCCCAATAACAGACTGTTTAGCCTAATAAGGAAAAGTCTTAACAGAATAATATTTACTTCAAATTCCCCGCAATCTATATTTGATCACAATCAAAAATGGATAGAGGCAACGATGAAAAAAAATAACAGGAACATTTTCAGCAGTAAATTGAGCGCACGTTTCAGGCAGGTTCCGGCGATGGCAGGCTCAGGTGCGATAGCCAGTGAGTATGTTCCGTCGAGAAGCAAACTCCATAAAAAATATTTTCCAAAACCACACTTTGAAAAAATTGGTGGTATGGAAGATCAGGTTCGCGAATTCATTGCGAAACATTGTGACATCTCCAATTCCTCAACGTCGATTCTCAGGACTTCCATCTCAGAGAGCATCAGCCAGCTTCCCGGAGCCACCAGTTCGATCGTCAACCTCAAAAGGGTAAATGACATCAGGGAGATCAACCGGTTCTTTTGTTCAGTGAACAGGCAGTTGCCGGAAGGCGGAACCTTCATCGGCTGCGTGGAAACAAAATACCTCCGCAGGCAGCGCATCTTTACAAAATTTCCGCCGGTAATCAATACGATCTATTACGTTCTTGATTTCGTTTTTAAAAGAGTGTTTCCGAAACTGCCGGTTACCCGCCAGTTTTATTATTGGCTTACCAACGGCAGGAATAAGGTGATGTCAAGAACAGAAACGCTCGGCCGTTTGTATGCTGCGGGATTTGAAGTGAAAGAAAAACAATTCATTGGCAACAATCTCTTTTTTGCAGTGACCAAAGTAAAGAAACCATTGTTCGACCGGGAACTCCTGTACGGCCCGATTTTCAAAATGCGCAGGCATGGTAAAAACGGGAAAATAATTTATGTGTATAAGATGCGCACCATGCATGCTTATTCTGAATTCATACAGCATTACGTGTACAGGAAAAACAGCCTTGCTGAAGGTGGTAAACTCAAAGATGATTTCAGGGTATCCACACTGGGAAAAATTTTCAGGAAATACTGGATTGATGAATTGCCGATGATCTACAATCTCCTTCGCGGTGATTTGAAACTGGTGGGTGTTCGTCCGCTGAGTTCTCAGTACCTTGGTTTGTATTCGGAAGAGCTGAAGCAGAAAAGAATTCAACACAAACCCGGTCTCATTCCTCCTTTTTATGTGGACCTTCCAAAGACCATTGAAGAAATCCAGGCCTCTGAAATGAAATACCTCGTGGCGTATGAGAAAAGCCCGGTGTGGACAGACGTGAAATACTTTTGGATGGCCATGTACACGATTCTTGTTAAGAAGGCGAGAAGCAAGTAAGTCCTTTAGTCGAGAGACGATGAGAGGATCAAGGGAGTTGAGAGTAAAGAATAAAGAATAAACTTGCATCCCTAAAAATCCTAAAAGTATAGGACATCAGACCGCGGACGATGAGACGAATAAAACGAGCCGGGACTAATCCCTCAATCAACTTAATCTACCCAATCAACTTACTCAACTCTATCCCTCAAATTCCAAATCTCCAAATCCTGAATAAGGAAATAGGACGATCAGACCACGGACGATGAGACGAAAGCAATAGAGGCGCTTAACTCAATCAACTTAATTAACTTAGTCAACTTAATTCCTCCATCTATCAACCAACCTTCAACCCTGTCGCAGTTGACCATCCCGCCAATAAATAATCTTACACCCAAATCAGTAAGGGTTCCCAAAAAGTTCCTGTCCTTTTTGTTGACCACGCTGTTTATTTGTGCTCTCAATCTTTCAACAAAAACAGGTTATGCACAGGAAGTTTACCAGCACATCAGCCACACGGACATTTACGATTTTCTGGACGAGCTCGCGAACGCGCAGGTCATCACGATCAACTCTGCTGTCAAGCCGTTTTCGCGCATGCTGATAGCTGAAAAGCTACAGGAAGCAGAAGGGAAAACAGATCAGCTAAACAGCAGGCAAAAAAAAGAACTTGCATTTTATCTCAGGGATTATCACAAAGAACTGGTTCCCGGGAAAAGTGCTGACAAACGTCTTGATCTTTTTTATTATAAAGACACCCTGTTTACTTTGTCGGTGAACCCGATCTTCGGTTTCAGCCTGTATGCGAATGATAC
>JAPLDA010000071.1 GCA_026391945.1 Bacteroidota bacterium
ATTCATAAACCGGTAACGAATGAATGTGATAAATGCCATCAGAGCAATGGAAAAGAACATCCCAAGGAAGATGTTGAGGGTTTCAAATTAATCAAGGAAGTGCCTCAACTTTGTTACTCATGCCACGAACAAAGTACTATTGAAAAAGAACACATTCATGCACCTATAAAGGAAGGAGATTGCCTTTCCTGCCATACTGTTCATAGTTCCAATGCAGAACATTTGCTTACCGTTGCCCCACCAGGATTATGTTACTCCTGTCACAATGATTTACAGAAAACAATTGAAACGGCTGCGGTGGAGCATCGGGCTGTTAAAGAAGGAAAATTCTGTCTCAATTGCCATTCACCTCATTCTTCTTCTGAAAAGAAAATGCTCGTTAAAGCGCAACCGGATGTCTGTTTTAGTTGTCATGATAAGAAGATAACTGTTGGCGATCGAATCCTTCCGAACATGAAACAGTTGATTGAGAAAAGTAAATTTGTACACGGCGCCATTGAAAACAATGGTTGCTCAGCCTGTCATAACCCACATGCATCGGAAAATAAATTCCTTTTAGCCAAAACATTTCCTTCCGGCAATTATTCTTCGGGCCAGAAAGAGAATTACATGCTGTGCCTTGATTGTCACGAGAGCTCGTTGTTTGAAGATGCACAGACAACAGAATCAACCGGTTTCAGAAATGGAAATAAAAACCTCCATTTCGTTCACGTGAACAAAGAGAAAGGCAGAACCTGTCTTAATTGTCATAACGTACACGCTTCCAATAACCTTTTCCTCCTGGCCGACAAGGTCAAATTCGGAGAATGGGACATGCCAATCAATTTCAATAAACTTCCAAAAGGTGGAAGTTGCGCACCAGGCTGCCATAGCGAAAAAAAATACGAGCGTTAGCCAGTTTCTTTATTTGAGTTGAAGTACAGCATGCATTCAATCCGGAGCCGGCTGGAAGTTTATCATTGTCGTTCTGAAATGGGTTGACAAAATTTGATTTTTTACTGTTATGAAATGGATTACAAACATCATGTTTTAAAAAAGTATTAAATGATAATAATCATGTCTGAATCTTTGAATTCGTTGTTATTTCAAACAAATTAAAGTTATTAATTTTCTCTTTAAATTCGCCTGATTTGACAAAACCAACCTTCAAAAAATGAAAAAAATATTTCAACTTATTTACTCCTCAAAAACCACCGTAGTACTGTTGATCATCCTGATGATTGCCATGGGAACAGGAACATTCATTGAGGACAAATATGATACACTTACAGCAAGAAACATTATTTACAACTCCAAGTGGTTTGAATTTTTGTTCCTGCTGCTGGCATTGAACTTTATCGGGCATATCAAAACATTCAACATGCTCCGAAAAGAAAAACTGAGCGGTTTAATCTTTCACCTTGCATTTGTAGTGATGATATTCGGTGCAGGCATCACACGTTACTTTGGTTATGAAGGAACCATGCACATCAGGGAAGGCGAAGCTTCTAATATCCTGTATAGTTCCGATCCTTATCTCAGAATTTCACTGGGTGAAAAAAATGGAGATTACAATAAAGATTTTTCCGTAAACTTTGGTCCATACTCCGGTCACACATTTTATGTGGAATTGCCGACTCCGGAAAAAGAAAAAATCGAAATCAATTGCAAAGAGTACATCAGCAATGCAGTCGAAAAAATTGAAGACAATGCTCCCGGAGGAGTGGATTTACTGGAATTGGTTGTTGCCACTGAAAATGGCCGGAAGAAAATGTTTATTGAAAAAGGGCAAGCTGTGAATATTGGAAAAGCGACCATTGCTTTTAACAATGAAAAAGTAAATGATGCCGTTAAGGTTTATGAAAAAGACGGAATGTTACAGGTGATTGCTCCGTTTGAAATGACGCAGGCAAACATGGTGGAAAAAACTAGTGTCACTTTTCAAAAAGACACTCTGGTGGAATTCAAGAATAAACATCTGTACACGGTGAATGAAGCTGCGTTTTTTTTCACTGGTTTTCATAAAAGTGCTGTACAGAAACTGGTTAGTTCCCCCGGCGAAGAAACAGGATTCGACGCCTTGTTGTTCGACATTACCATCAACAACAAAAAACACGAAGCTCCTCTCCTGTTTGCTCCCGGACAGGTAGCCGAATACAGTGATTTTACTTTTGAAAAAGTGCCGTTAAAAATTGCCTTTGGTAAAAAACCAATCGAACTGCCTTTCTCAATTTATCTGAAAGATTTTATTTTAGAAAGGTACGCCGGTTCTGAAAGTCCGTCATCTTATGCCAGCGAGGTTACGGTCATGGACAATAGGAATAGCCTGAAATTGGATCATCGCATTTTCATGAACAACGTATTGGATTACGACAACTACCGGTTTTTTCAGTCATCCTATGACCAGGATGAAAAGGGAACCATTCTCTCTGTGAATCATGATTTCTGGGGAACCTGGATTTCCTACGTTGGTTATATCCTGCTGGCATTAGGTTTCATCACCACCTTATTCAACAGCCGCTCCCGTTTCCATTTGTTGCGGCATAACATCGGGGCGATCAGGAAAAACAGGAAGTCCATCGCAACCACTATCCTCCTGATTACCGGGTTGAGTACGGCAGCCTTTTCGCAGAACACGATTAACCCGGCTGTAGACGCCAATCATGCAGATAAATTCGGCCATTTAATCACGCAGTCGATTGATGGAAGATTTGAACCCGTGCATTCCCTGGCCTATGACGTGATGCATAAAATTTCCAGGAAAGACAAATTCAATATCGATGGAAAAGGCGAGATGGATGCCATCCAGGTTTTCATGGATATCATCATCAACCCTGCGTTTTGGAAACAACAGCAACTCGTGTACATCAAAGAAAAATCAGTTCGGGATATCATTGGAATTACCACCAAGGCTGCTTCGTTTGCAGATTTTTTTGACAAAGAGTCCAGGTATAAATTACAAAGCTATTCTGAGTCGGCATTCAGAAAAAAACCTGTTGAACGAAATAATTTTGATAAGGAAATCATAAAAGTAGATGAAAGGGTGAATGTTTTCATGATGGCATTCCAGGCTAGTATTCTTAAAATATTTCCGGAGCAGGATTCGCCCAACAACAAATGGATTGGCTGGGAAGACAAAACATCTACCATACCGTTGAAAGGAGTCATCAATATCATCAACCAGGACTTACAACTGCCTGTGTTAAATTACAGGAACCTCATGCAGGTTTATTTTGCAGAAGTTGCCAGGAGTGTAAAATCCGGTGACTATACAAGAGCTGATAAAATACTGGGTTACATTGCAAACATTCAGCGCCAGGGTGAAGGGGCCAAACTGCTTCCTTCTGAAAAGAAAATCAATGCAGAAATTTTTTACAACAAAGCCCAGATCTTCATCGTGCTCAGGAATTGCTATTCGATCTTAAGCCTGGTGCTTTTGCTGCTCGCATTTATTGATAATGTAAAATCAAAAAAGAGCAAGATCATCACCTGGTTGCTGAATATCAGCATTGCTTTTTTAGGCGTTGCATTTCTTTACCAGACTTTTGGAATGGCATTAAGGTCTTACCTGCTTGGTTATGCACCGTGGAGCAACGGCTATGAAGCGTTGTTATTAGTGGCCTGGGGAACCCTTCTGGCCGGTTTCAGCTTTGTACGGTACTCAAAAATCACGTTAGCCGCGACTACCTTGCTTGCCTTTTTTATTTTGATGACGGCCAGCCACAGCAGCTATGATCCGCAACTTACCAATTTAACTCCTGTCTTAAAATCCTATTGGCTGATCATTCACGTAGCTGTATTGACCATCAGTTACGGTTTCCTGGGATTGGGTTTTGTTCTCGGTATTATGAATTTATTCATCTATGTATTCAAAACAAAAGAAAACCACAAGCGTCTTGATTTATTGATTCTCGAACTCACCTTCATCAATGAAATGAATCTGACCATCGGAATTGTGTTGGCAACGGTAGGAACATTCCTTGGCGGTGTATGGGCCAATGAATCCTGGGGAAGATATTGGGGCTGGGATGCGAAAGAAACTTGGGCACTCGTCATTGTTATCACCTATACTCTGCTTCTCCACCTGAGACTCATACCAAAACTCAACGGGAAATATCTTTTTAATGTTGCATCCGTCATTAGTTTCGGCAGCGTTCTCATGACATTTTTCGGCGTCAATTATTTTTTGTCAAAGGGAATGCACAGTTACGGAGCAGGCGATCATGCCATTTTCCCGCTGTGGGCGTGGATTGCTATTTTCTCCCTCATCCTGCTGATGATCGCGGCGAAAATAAAAGAGAACATCATCCGGAAACACCTGGATTCAGAAACAGAATAACTCATCATGATTATTAAAATAAAAAAAACAACCTCCATGAAAAATATATTTTTTATAGCCGCCGTTTTATCCATTCTGGCAGCATGTCAATCAGACAAAAGTTCTGAACAGGCCAATGCCGCTGCAGGCATTCATACTGCAGTTGTTGAAGAAGTATTGCAAACAAGCCAGTACACGTACCTACATGTGAAAGAAGGAGACCGCGAACCATGGCTTGCCTTGCCGAAAATGCAGGCAACGGTTGGTGAAAAATACTATTACCGCGATGGATTGCTCATGACTGATTTCAACAGCAAAGAGTTAAACCGAACTTTTCCGGAGATCCTGTTTCTTGATAACATCAGCAACAACCCGAACATTGCAGCAACCAATGCGACTCCGGCTGCTCCGGGTTCAGTAAGCAATGTGCCAGGAACGGCTATGGAAACCGGTACAGGCCAAAATGCAGCCGCAGCACATGTTGTTGTTGCGGAAGAAGTACTGCAAACCAACCAGTACACTTACATCCGCGCGAAAGAAGGAACCAATGAAGTCTGGCTCGCTGTTGCCAAAATGGAAGCCGCTGCCGGCACCACCTATTATTTTACCGGGGGATTGCCCATGAATGATTTTGTAAGCAAGGAATTAAAAAGAACTTTTAAGGAAATATTATTTGTGGATAATATTTCCACGCAACCATCAGCAGCAGAAAATAAGGCTGCTGACAATACACAAAGCAGCCAAGCCGTTTCAACCGGTTCATCGATCCCTCTCGAAAAAAAAGAAGTAAAGCTGAAGCATGCAAAAGAAGATATCACCATTGCATCCCTGTTTGAGAACAAAAAATCCTACTCAGGTAAAAAGATAAAAATAAAAGGACAGGTAACCAAGTTCAATTCGGGCATCATGAAAAAGAACTGGATTCATATC
Source organism: Bacteroidota bacterium (assembly GCA_026391945.1). Taxonomy (GTDB): domain Bacteria; phylum Bacteroidota; class Bacteroidia; order AKYH767-A; family 2013-40CM-41-45; genus JAPLDA01. Next base: position 5,228 of record JAPLDA010000071.1, read on the forward strand.
CAGGATGGCACTGATTTTTCCGGGAAATTTGATCTCACCATCACCACCGACCAGGAAGTGAAAACAGGCGACAACATTACAGCAGAAGGTGTGATCAGTTTAGATAAGGATTTCGGATTTAATTATTTCTATGAGGTACTCATGGAAGATGCGAAAATCACAAAATAATTTTGTAAAAATCACTCTCATGTTACGAAATTTCACCTTAAGCGTTTTAACTGCCATTTGTTTTTCATTTTACTCCTGCCATTCAGGACAGGAAGGAAATAAGGATACCTCTTCCAACGGTAAACAACCTGATAACGAATTTTCAGTACTGGAAAAAAAACTGGAACAGGATTCATCCAACATGGAACTCAGGACCATGCTTGCTTCGAGATATTATACTGCCGGAGAATTAAGTAAGGCCGCATTTCATTACATTAAAATATATGAAAGCGATCATAAAAATTTTGTCGCCTTATTCAATTTGGGCAACATTTATTACGACAGCCAGCAGGATGACAAGGCGATTGAGTTTTATGAAAAAGCACTTGAGATTGACAGTACGAATATTAACATCAGGTGCGATCTCGCCACCTGTTACTCCAATATCAACAAGCTGAAAAAAGCCATCCAGGTGCTGAGAGGAAATATCAAAATGGATGCGCGTCATGCAAAATCACATCACAATTTAGCCGTCATCCTGAAGAAAAACGGTGATCTGAAAGAAGCTGATGAAGAAATGAAAATATATGAATCAATCAATTCCGGTACCAAATAATTCCGGCCACCTGTTCTAAATCATATCCAATGAAAGCATTGTCCTTTTTGATTTTCGTTTTTCTATTTTGTTTCCATTCAACCGTTTATTCGCAGACACCAGCGACACCTAAATTGTATGCTCACAAAGTAGTGGTTGATTCAATCATCCAAACCAAAGCGTACACGTATTTGAAAGTCGTTGAAAAAATCCATGAAAAAGATTCATCGCAATGGATGGCTTTGCCATTGATTGAAGCAAAGACCCGTGATGTCTATTATTATGACAGCGGTTTGCAGATGGGAGAATTTTACAGTAAAGAATTGAACAGGAAGTTCGACCAGATTTTATTTCTTAGTTTCCTCAGTACAAGCGCGGAAGTCTCTGAAAAAAATATCATACCGGCTCCTGTTTTAGACACTGTTCCCCTCAATGCCGCTCCTGCCGTGGTTCATACGGTTGTGGTAAAGGAAGTCATTCAAACCAGCGGCTATTCTTATCTCCGGGTGAAAGAAGGTGAAAAAGAAGACTGGATTGCCATTGTAAAAATTCCGGCTGCAGTCGGACAAACTTATACCTATGATGATGCAGCAGCCATGAATAATTTTACAAGCAAGGAATTAAAAAGAACATTTGAAACCATTTTATTTGTTGCCAAACTAACTCCTAAAATGAATGCCGGTGAAAACGGATCAACTTCACCGAAAAAAAATAAAGGCGAAGGAAAAACAAAAAAAAATAAATCTGGAAAAATCGAGCCCGCCGCCGGGGGAATCACCATTGCAGAGTTGTAAAAAAAAAAACAATCCTACTCCGGTAAGACAGTTGTTGTAAGAGGAGAGGTCACCAAATACAGTTCGAATATTTTAGATAAAAACTGGATACACATTGAGGATGGTACGGGCTTTTCCGGAAAATCGGATTTGACCATTACCATTGACCGTGAAGTAAAAGTAGGTGATGTCGTAACTGTTGAAGGAAAGATTTCCCTGGATAAAGATTTTGGTTCAGGTTACTTTTTTGAAGTACTTATGGAAGATGCAAAAATTCAATAACATAAAAAATTGCAGCATTCAGTTTACAGGAATTCTTTTTCAAATCCTGATTCGTGGCAGGCGGCCATTGATACTGTTGACTTCCGGCTGCCAGGCACATCATCCACTCCATGAATCATTTTACCAAACGTTAACTTTATTTTTTTCGCATGATTAAAAATAAACGCATAACCGTAGTACTCCCTGCGTACAATGCCGCTCAAACGCTGAGAAAAACATACAGTGAAATTCCGTTTGACATCGTAGACGATGTGATCCTCGTAGATGATTGCAGTACAGATGAAACCTCCAAGGTGGCCAGGAAAATCGGCATTCAGCACATCATCCGACATAATTACAACCGGGGTTACGGCGGCAATCAAAAATCATGTTATGATGAAGCGTTGAAAACAGGAGCCGACATCATCATCATGCTTCACCCGGATTACCAGTACACGCCTCAACTCATTCCATCCATGGCCTGGCTGATTGCCAACGACATCTACCCGGTGGTATTCGGCAGCCGCATTCTTGGCAAAGGTGCATTGAAAGGCGGGATGCCATTTTACAAATACATCGCAAATCGTTTTCTGACCCTCACGCAAAACATTTTAACCGGGCAGAAGTTGTCGGAGTATCATACCGGCTACCGAGCGTATTCAAGAGAAGTGCTGGAGAAAATAAAATACCATGCGAATTCAGAAGATTTTATTTTTGACAACCAAACCATCTCCCAGATTTTTGATGCCGGTTTTGAAATTGCAGAAATTACCTGTCCGACAAAATATTTTAAAGAAGCTTCTTCCATCAATTTCAAAAGAAGCACCGTGTATGGGTTGGGCGTTTTGAAAGTTTCGTTCCAGCATTTCTTTAAACGAACCGGCCTTTATAAGTCATCGATCTACCGCTGAAACGAAAGCAGGGCAACCATTTCAATCACTATTTTCAGTATCTTTGCCAAGCAAAAACCAACGGGGCTGACAGGAATTGACAGCAGGTGAAATTGGTAAATAAGCATGCCGGGCGTTGTAAGGATAGCCTGTTCAACTCAACTTTCAACTGCCTAAATGGCAACACTAATTACGCGTTAGCCGCTTAATCGAACGATTAACCTGCTGACTACTTCAGGGAGGCCTGCTCACCCGTTTCCCTTTTAGAAGTATCGAATGGTGAGTGAGGTGGTGTATCGTTCCGGTGCATCATCGAACACAAACGGAACTACGTGATACGGTAGCGCGTGTTTAGCAGCCGTAAAACCGACAACGAATGAACACTAAGCATGTAGAAAGTTTATTGATTGCTTGTCTGGACCGGGGTTCAAATCCCCGCAGCTCCACAATTTTATTTAGGATTTAGGATTTAGGATTTAGGATTTAGGATTTAGGATTTTTCGAAATTGAATTACGAAGGTTTCGTTTTTTTTATTTGACGACTACCAATTTACCGGTTTTTGAAAAAGTATTGCCTGAGATTTTCAGCAAATAAATTCCATCGTCCACTACTCCATTTTCATTTATGTTACATTTAATTCGGTCATATCATTAATTCTCACAAATGAAAGATCGGACCGAAATCAAAAATTATCTTATCTTTGATTGAGGATTTGACAGGAGAGTCTTTTCACCCCAGCCAATAGTTTCATGTTCTCTACTTCATCCAAAACAATCATCACGGATTCTGACTAAAGCTACATCAAGCCACCTTATCAATCAACAGCCCGAAACCTGCCATGACAGACCCAGGAATGCAACACATAACGTACCTGAAATCACCCATCGGTAATTTAAAAATTTGCGGAAATGGAAATGGAATTTCATCCGTTGATTTTACCGATCAGTTTGAAGAAACGACTTCCACTGAAGACCTTCTTCTAGACTGTGCTTTTCAGCTCGATCAGTATTTTAAAGGCAAGCAAAAAGATTTTTCTGTTCCTCTTGATTTAAAGGGAACCGTATTTCAAAAGAAAATCTGGAGTGAGTTGCAGAAAATTCCGTTTGGCAAAACCATCAGCTACCTGGAACTGGCCATGCGCCATGGCGATGTAAAAGCCATCCGTGCAGTAGGACTTGCCAATGCGAAAAACCCTGTGGCCATCCTTGTTCCCTGTCACCGTGTGATTGGTGTGGGAGGAGATTTGACTGGTTATGCAGGAGGATTGCAGCGTAAAAAATGGCTGCTCGAACTGGAAGGTTCCCTGCATCCCGATCTTTTTTCTGCGAGAACGGCGTTGTGATTCAGCCAGGTTCCCTACCTCGAAAGAAGATACTCTTTAAAAAGAGAAAAATCTGTTGACATCCTGATCGATTTTTTTTCTTTGTGAATGATACTTTCCAGTTGACGAGGAAGATCCACTTTGAGATCAAGAATATTTTCCACTACTTCGGCAAACTTAGCCGGATGAGCTGTCTCGAGAAATATTCCTCTCGTGTTCGGATTTTTTTCCTGGTACGCTTTCAATCCGAGAAAACCAACTGCTCCATGCGGATCAGCGAGGTAATTGTATTTCTGAAAAATTTCTTTCATCGCCTGCCCGGTTTTTTCATCGTCAAATGAAAAACCAGTAATGTCGTTTTTCATGGCAGGCAATGAGCCATCGTACAATTCAAGCATCCGCCAGAAATTGCTTGGGTTACCGACATCCATGGCATTGGAAATAGTCTGACGCGAGGCCTGCGGTTCGAAATTACCACTCGATAAATAATTCGGAAAAATGTCGTTGATGTTGGTCGAAGCAATGAAGTGATGAACTGGCAATCCCATTTTCTTTGCCATCAATCCTGCAGTAAGGTTTCCAAAATTTCCGCTGGGAACTGAAAACACAATGGGTTCGGTGTGATCATTCACTTTTCCGAATGCATACACATAATAAAAACTCTGCGGAATTAAACGCGCAATGTTGATGCTGTTGGCTGAAGTGAGTTTGTATGTTGACGTGAGTTCCGAATCAAGAAATGCCGCTTTCACCAATCGCTGGCAATCGTCAAACGTACCTTCAATTTCAAGAGCCGTAATATTCTGTCCCGATGATGACTTCTATTCCTTCGACACCCAGGAACCCGCTGGCCACAGCACTTCCGGTATCTCCGGAAGTAGCAACCAGTATGCTCAGTTTCCTGTTTTCATTTCGTACGAGGTACGACATCAGCCTCGCCATAAACCTGGCTCCGAAATCTTTAAAGGCAAGCGTCGGCCCGTGAAAAAGTTCAAGAGTGAATATTTTATCGTCAAGTTTCCTCAGCGGCGCATCGAACGTAATTGATTTTTCCACGATCTCGTCAATGATCATCGCCGGTAAATCATCCGTAAAAAAATTCCGACTGATCTCAAGTGCAATGTCTCCCAGTGAAAAATTTTCAAGACCATTCAGAAAATCCTGTGACAAAGACGGAATATACTCCGGCACGAATAAACCATTATCATCCGGAAGGCCTTTCAATACAGCATCCTGAAGGGAATAAAAAACCGATTTGTTTTTGGTGGAATAATAACGCATAGAAATTTTAGTATCAAATTATCCGCACACCGTTTTTATTTACAGAAGAAATATAGACTTCCGACTGAATGCCATTTTTCGTAAACACTTTTTTCATCGCCTTGCTGATATTACCGGAAGCATTTTTTCCGTTGCATAAAGCAAAGATGGACGGACCGGAACCGGAAATACTGCAGGCAATAGCTCCGCTTTCCAATGCCGCATTTTTTACTTCATGGAAATGCGGAATCAAAGCCGCACGAGCCGGCTCAGCGACATGATCTTCTACCGATCGCCCGATTAAATCCATGTCGTTCGAAAATAATCCTGCAGTGAACGCAGCGGTGTTTCCCCATTGCCGGACAGCCGTATTCAATGGAATATTTTTTTTCAGTACAGCCCGTGCATCTTTAGTAAGGACTTCCACATGAGGATGCACAACAACCAAATACAATTTTGCCGGGACTGGCAGCTGAATGATATCGAGAGGTTCGTACGAACGGATTAAAATAATTCCACCGAGCAGGCATGGCGCTACGTTATCAGCGTGTGCGGAACCGGAAGCAACCTTCTCCCCTGCCATCGCAAATGGCACGAGTTCCTTTTTCGAAAAAGGTTTTCCAAGTAAAACGTTCGCAGCAAAAACACCGGCGACTGAACTTGCAGCGCTTGAACCCAAACCACTGCCCAACGGCATTTTCTTTTTCAGCACGACATCAAATCCCTGGCTCATCTTCATCTCATCAAGCATGGACTGGATCGCAACCGTAACTGTATTTTTTTTTGCATTATAGCTCAACTTTCCTCCATCGCCCGTAATTTTTTTGATGATGAGCTTTTTATCCTTGTTGAAAGAAAGCATCAACTCATCACCCGGCACATCAATAGCCAGTCCCATGACGTCGAAACCACAGCCAAGATTGGCCACCGTGGCAGGCGCGAAAACTTTAACCGATTTCATCATCCCGGTTCTTATTCAAAATAATTTGCAATGCTGATGATTTCAGCGAACACTCCTGCCGCCGTCACTTCCGCTCCAGCGCCTGGCCCTTTCACAACCAACGGGCGGTCATGGTAACGTTCGGTCGTGTATGAAATGATGTTATCGCTTCCTGATAAATTATAGAATGGATGCGAAGTGTCGACTTCCTGTAAAGAAATCGAAGCACGGCTGTTCTCAAGCTGGGCGATGAAACGCAACACTTTGTTTTTGTCATCAGCCTTTTTTCTACGAACATCAAAGAAATCGTTTGAACGTTCCAGCTCAGTAAAAAATTCTTCCACCGTTTTTGCCTTTTTGCAATTGGCAGGAAGAATTTGTTCAATCACGATATCATTCATCTCGATATTCAAACCCGTTTCTCTTGCGAGGATTAATAATTTTCTGGCAACGTCCATTCCACTCAGGTCGATGCGTGGATCCGGTTCGGTATACCCTCTCCGGTGAGCTTCATGAACGATGTCGCTGAATTTCGTTCCGGCTTTAAAATTATTATAGATGAAAGAAAGCGTTCCCGAAAGAACTGCTTCAATCCTGATGATCGTATCTCCGCTTGACAGTAAATCCTGCAACGTGCCGATCACCGGCAAACCCGCTCCCACATTGGTTTCGTAAAGGAAACGAACGTTTCTCTTTTTTGAAATATCACGCAGCTTCGCATAGTCTTTCAGCTTTCCTGAATTGGCTAATTTGTTTGGTGTCACAATGGAAATGCTGTGGTCGAGAATAGTCTCATAGTGTTTAACAACTTCCTCACTGGATGTATTGTCAACAAAAACACTTTGAGGAAGATTCAGGCGTATCATCTCCCGGATAAAACCAGCCATGTTCATTTTTTCTCCCGACTTGTCCAATGATTCTTTGAAATTCTTTGTGTTGATTCCGTTTTCATCAAACAACATTTTCTTTGTATTGGCCAATGCCACGAGGTTGATTTCAAGAGAACGGAATTTTTTCAGATGAGTTTTTTGTTTTTCCATCTGCCTCAATAAGGTGTTCCCGATCAGTCCGGCGCCGATCATAAAAACATTCAACGTTTTGGTATCCGAGAGAAAGAATGACTGGTGTAACGAATTCAGCGCCTTGTTCAGGTCAGCGCGATGAATCACGACGGAAATATTCAGTTCGGAAGAACCCTGTGCTGTAGCGACAGCGCTGATTCCGTTTTTTCCAAAAGCCTGGAAGAGCCGTCCTGAGACACCGGGCGTGTTTCGCATGTTCTCACCGATCACCGCCACCACAGAGAGATGATCTTCCACCCGCACTTTCTGAATCATGTGTGCTTTGATCTCGAGGCTGAATGCATCATCAATGGCTTTGCTTGCAATGGCTGCATCAGCAGGCTTAACAGCAAAACTGATGGTATGCTCGGATGAACCCTGGGTAATTAAAATAACATTGACTTTGGCTTGCGACAACGCGCCGAACAATCGCGCTGAAATACCTGCAACACCAACCATTCCGCTTCCCTGCAACGTAAGCAAAGAGATTTCATCAATCGATGAAATGCCTTTGATCATAAATTGCTGATCGGTGTATTCGGTAGAGATGCAGGTTCCGTTCGAGGATGGATTGAACGTATTTTTTATCCAGAGCGGAATACCTTTTTCCAGTGCCGGCTGTATCGTTGGAGGATGAATGACCTTGGCACCGAAATGCGACATCTCCATCGCTTCTTCATAGGTCATGGAAGAAACGGTGAACGCTTTTTTAACTTTTCTCGGATCGGCAGTCATCACGCCGTCCACATCCGTCCAGATCTGAATTTCAGATGCATCAAGAGCAGCACCAAAAATGGCTGCTGTATAATCTGAACCGCCTCTTCCTAATGTGGTTGCTTCCCCTTTTTCCGTTGAACCGATGAAGCCGGTAACACAGGCAATGCCTGAAAATTTATTAAAATAATCTGTGATATTTTTATTGGTTAATTTGAAATTCACCAGCGCACTTCCGAATGTTTCATCTGTTTTGATGTATTGCTTTGCATCGAGAAATGATGCTTTCATTTTTTGAGAAATGAAATACGCTGAAATAATTCTTGAAGAAAGCAGTTCACCAAAACCACTGATGAAATCAAGGGTTCGAAATGATAATTCCCTTACGAGGAATACGCCGTGCAAAAGATCATGAAGTTCCGAGAAAGATGATTCAATAAAATCCCGGAGAGGTTTATCCTTTGTCAGCCGGAGTTCTGAAATGGCGTTACGATGCCTTGTTTTAATTTTCTCAAAAACCTCGAGGTATTTTTTATCCCTGTTGGCTGCGAGACGGCTGGTCGTAATGAGGTCATCGGTGACACCGCCGAAAGCTGAAAATACGACGGCGATTTTTTTATCTTTCCGATGAGTTTCTGAAACAATTTCTGCGACACCTTTAATCCTGCTGGCGTCAGCGACAGAGGTGCCTCCAAATTTCAATACGATCATAATGTTTTCCTGTTCTTCGTTAAGCATATCGATACGAAGAAACAGGTAAAATGTTCAGGATATTTTCAACCTGAAAGCCAGTTGCCGATCAGTGTTTTACCATGTTCAGTAAGAATGGATTCCGGGTGAAACTGAACACTGCAAAGATCATAGGACCGGTGTCTCAAAGCCATGATGCGGTTCTCCCTGTCAACAGCCGTAACATGAAAACAGGCGGGCAGATTCTTCCTGCTCACCATCCATGAATGATAATGACCGGTCTTAAATTCTGAAGGAATGTTCCTGAACAATTTTTCAGCGGGATCCGATACACAGGTGATCCGGCTCACTCCATGCTGAACTTTTTCCATGTTAAACAGTTCACCGCCGAATGCGACGGCTATGGCCTGGTGCCCGAGACAAACTCCCAAAATAGGTTTTACACCTGAAAACTCTTTGATGAGTGGGATCATGATTCCGGATTCGGCGGGTAAACCGGGACCGGGCGACAAAATCACTTTGTCGTACCTGTTGATTTCCTCTAAAGTTATTTCATCATTCTTAAAAACGTCGGTGCTGATTCCATCAAACTGTTCAACGAGATGAAACAGGTTAAACGTGAATGAATCGTAGTTATCCAGAATAAGTACTTTCATTTTAATCATTCAGAAGGCGCTAAGTTCGTAAAGAAAAATACTTTTGCAGAAATATTATTTCATCAACCCGGAACTGAAACGAAAAACCACCTAACGAATTCCATCCCATCATGAAAAAAACAATCAACACATCCCAGGCCCCTGCTCCTATCGGCCCTTACAGCCAGGCCATCCTGGTGAACGAAACCCTTTATGTCTCAGGACAAATTGCCATCGATCCTTCCACGGGGAACCTGGTCACCATCAACATAATTAAAGAAACCAACCAGGTGATGCATAACCTGATGCATGTGCTGAAAGAAGCAGGAATGGATTTTACAAACGTTGTGAAGTCAACCATCTTTCTAACGGACATGAATAATTTTCCCGTAGTGAACGAGGTATATGGTTCTTATTTCACAGATCAGTTTCCGGCAAGGGAAACTGTACAGGTATCAAGGTTGCCGAAAGATGTGAACGTGGAGATATCGGTGGTGGCGGTGAAGTGAGTTTTTAGACAATAGATTTTAGATGTCAGACGTAAGACTACAAACTATTGTAATGAAAGCCCGTCCACATTTTTAAAAATCACTCTTCAGCCATTTCCTGAAAAATTGTTTTTGTTCCGGCAATGCATCCAGGTGTTTTACAATTTTATATTTATGAAAAAATGTTTCACTTCCGGGAGCCAGGGCAATATCTTTCAGTTTCTTTCCAGGCGTAAATACGGTGAGTACAATTTTCTCGTCAGAAAAATACCGACACAGTTCATCCAGGTTTGATTCCACTTTTATTTCGTTTACTGCGGCAATCTCATCACCTTGACCGATTCCGGCGCGAGCCGCAATGGAAAAGGGAGCTACAGCAGATACTTTGGTAATCCCCGTTTCCGTTTCCGTTTTAAAACCGAACCTTGATTCATAATATTCTGATGAAACACGTTTGAAAAGATCACATCCGGCAAGATGCAGCATTTCACTTAAAAATTTTTCATACGAATCCGTTCCGTACACATAATCAATAAAAAAATCGGCAACGCTTTCACCCATGATGTTTTCAATCACCGAAATATAATCGTGCTCGGTATAACCGGTTTTCTTTTTTCCGAAATCGTTGTACAAACTTCTGAGTACATCATCCAGCGAATGGATGCCAGACGTTTTCCGCCTGATCATCAGGTCCGTCATCAAGGCAATCAAACAACCTTCATCGTAGATGGAAGTCTTGCGATGAGGAACTCCTTTCACGTAGCCATCCAGCCAGGTATCGAATGACGAATCAGCCACCGACAGGTTAAACCTTCCGTAATTATCAAAATGTTTCTGAACACGCTGGCTGATTTCTTCCAGGAATTGTTCCGGTGAATACACACCGCTTCTCACCAAAAACAAATCACCGTAGTAAGTAGTGACTCCTTCGTAAACAAATCCAAGTCTTGAATAATTTTCCTGTGAGTAATCATACGGCATCATTTCAGCCGGCCGGATTGTTTTCACATTCCATGAATGAAACAACTCATGGGAAGCGAGGCCGGTAAAATCAGCATACAACGATTCCGACATCAGTTTATATTCTGGCCCGATGGCAAGAACGGTTGAAGCAAGATGTTCAACACCATGATAAAATTTCCCGGGAAGAACCTGCACAAGAAAATGATATTCATCTGCCGGAAACGTTCCCATCGTTTCGATCTGCTCCACTGTAAAATTCCTGAAATCAGTGAGGATCCTTTCCCAATCCGGTTTGCAGTTTCCCTGGAACCAGATGTGAAAATTGATATCATTAACAGAATAGGAGTTGTGGTGAAGAGAAGCGCTTGCGATCACAGGCGAATCAACCAGCGCATGGTAATCATGGGCTTTGAAAACCCGGTCTTTTAATTTTATCAGTGAGGTAGCAATCCTGTAATTCGAAGGCAATACAAATTCCACGAAACAGTTTTCATGGATTCGTTCTTCGACATACAAACAGCAATGAATGGGATTGATGTACAGCTGGTCTTCATCGAGCCAGCAACCGCCGGCATCAAGTTGAGAAGCAAAATAATTGTAGCGGATGAGAACAGAGCCTTCGCCGGGTGTTTTTACTTTCCAGCAATCTTTCGTAACTTTTTTAAACGGCAACGGATTTTCCTGCTGATCAAAAGCCTGCCAGCGCTGAATATTTTTTGCGAAGTTTCCCAGCTCATAACGGCCAGGCCGCCACGAAGGAAGCTGGAAAAAAATTTCCTCCTGGTTCACATCCTCCACCACCATCTCGATCTCGATGTAATGGGAAACGGGGTCAGGTGCTGAAATTTTATATTTCATGAAAGGAAATCAACAATCATTTACTCAACGGTCACTTTGGTTAATCTGAAAGGAATGCTTACAATACTCTGGTAATCATCACCGGCTTCCATCATGTCTTCGTCCTCTTCTTCGTACATCCACATCACAGTCACTTCACTCCTTCCTGATTTTTGAACGGCTTCCAGTTTCCTGAAAACATCCAGCAAACATTTGGATGAACTGGTATTAAAATATTCGAGTTGAATTTTTACGGTGGTGGTTTTCGCCGGCAACTGTAAATACTGATCCAGCCAGTGATACAACGGCTGATAAAATTCAATTGAGTTTTCCGGAATTGATTTACCGCTCATCTCCAGGACTCCGTCGTCGGCAGAAAAACTGACAAACGGAGTTTTGGATGTGCCTTCAATGTTCAGTGGATTCATGCAAGTATGATTATTCAATTCGTTTTTTCAATCAACGGAAATCACCAGGCTGAAAAATGATAACCTGTTGTTTACGGCATCGAAGCGGTAGTTTATTTTTTTTCCTGACTTACGCGCCATATCAATCAGGCCGAGTCCGGCTCCTCCTTTATCTGACAGTTCCGAACGTCTTAATGCTTCGATGTAATGTGCTTTCAATTCTTCAGCCGTCATGGCATTCACTTCATCAATCCTGGTCTTCAGTCCCTCGACATGTGTGGTGAGAATATGATTGCCGGTGATGATCCGGTACCTGTTATTTTTATCCTGGCAAATCAGGAACATCGCTGATCCCGCACGGTCTTCCGGCTGTTCATCATCCGTAAAATCTTCCATGTGGTGATACACATTCTGCAGGCATTCGACGAGAATGTTATTCACCTTTTTCTTCAGCCGCAATTCAGCCGGGCTCATTTCCAATCTTGATTCCATAATCTGGAAGACGGAAGTAAGAAGTTCCTCGGTAATGTTCCCTTTGAAGGCAAGAATGATATCATCACCTTCCATACGTTTATACATTTCATAAATGTTAAACATAGCCGGGTCTGTGTGGGATGTTATGGAAGCGGATTCTTTCATGCGATGATTTCCCAAAAATAAAGAATTGAATCCGTTTCACAAGCAGATTTTTCTGTCAATATAATGGAAAGTGATTTTCGCACTTAAATTGTTTTTTATAACATTACAATCTTCTTTATCTTCCCAACAAAGCGTTTACATGGAATACCAGGCTTTAATGATTCATTTGTCTTTGATCCTTCGCATCGGTCCGTGGGATTTGCTGCTGGTGATCATCCTGCTGATTGTGATCGGAAATTTCTTTTTCATCAAGTGGCGTGACAAAAAATTTCAATATGAAATCCAGGTGCTGGAAGAGAAAATCAGCATACGCACCGTAGAAGTACTTCAGCAGAAATTCGAACTGGAAAGAAAGAATGAACTGATCGCCGAGAAAAACAAAGAGATGACCGACAGCCTGAATTATGCAAAACGGATACAGGCCGCCATTCTTCCTAAACCGGAAATCATTCACAGCACGTTCAGCCAATCGTTTATTCTTTACATGCCGAAAGACATTGTGAGCGGCGATTTTTATTCGTTCACAAAAAAAAATAACCGGGTGATCATTGCGGCGGCCGACTGTACAGGCCACGGTGTGGCGGGAGCCATCATGAGCATGATCGGGAGTTCGCTGATGCACCAGGTGATCAATGAAAAAGGAATTACGGATCCTGGAGAAATCCTGGGCCAGCTCAACCTTGGAATCATTGATGCGCTCAAGCAGGCAGAAAATTCTTCGCACGACGGAATGGATGTTTGCCTGTGTGCTTTCGACATGGAAAAATCCGAACTCGTTTTTGCCGGTGCCAACAGGCCGTTGTGGATCATACGAAACGGAATCCTTGAATCGTATAAATCCGATAAGTTCCCCATCGGCGGATTGCAGATCGAACACAAAGAGTCGTTTACGAATCAACGGATCACGCTGCAGAAAAACGATACGATCTATTTATTTTCTGATGGCTATGCCGACCAGTTTGGCGGCTTGCTTGGGAAAAAACTGATGACAAAAAAATTCAAGGAAGTGCTGATTTCCATCCAGGACAAATCCATGAATGAACAGGGAGATTATTTGCATCAGTTCATCAAAGACTGGATGGGAAATGTGGAACAGGTGGATGACATCATGGTGATCGGGATCAGGATATGAAGAAGATTGAAAAATGAAAAAGCAAATGAATACGATGAAAAAAAATCTACTCATCCCTTTCTCTTTCCTGATCCTGTGCTTTTGCATGCATCCGGGTATGGTCTTTTCCCAGGCTCCGGCCTTCGATTGGGCAAAACGAATTGGCGGTACCAGCAACGACAATGGCAATGCCATTGCTCTTGATGTTTCCGGCAATCTATACATCACCGGGCTTTTCCAGGGAACGGTTGACTTTGATCCTGATTCAACGGGAACTTATTTTTTAACTTCGGGTGGAAGTTTTTCCGTTTTCATTTCGAAATTTGATAGCCTCGGGCACTTCATCTGGACTAAAGCGATGGGCGGCTCCGGTGGATACATCAGCGGGCTGTCGCTCGCTCTTGATGTTTCCGGAAATGTGTACACTTCCGGGTATTTTTACGGCACCGTTGACCTGAATCCTGATGCAGGAATATTGAACGCAACTTCGAATGGCGGCGACGACATTTTCATTTCTAAATTAGACAACAGCGGCAATTTTGTTTGGGCAAAAACAATTGGCGGTACAGGTACTGATGTGGTGAATGGTATGGCGATGGATTCAGTGGGAAGCGGAGGCCTTTACATCACCGGAAATTTCCAGGGCACTGTTGATTTCAATCCGGATGCAACGGGAACATTCTATCTGAATTCAGCCGGTAACGATGATATTTTTGTCTCCAAATTCGACACCTCTGGAAATTTGATCTGGGCAAAAGCCATGGGCGGAACGGCGAACGACCGTGGCACGTCCATCACTGTTGATCCTTCTGCTGCCCGGTATGTTTATTCAACCGGTTACTTCCAGGGAACTGCAGACTTTGATCCCGGTGCAGGGGGAACATTCCATTTGACTTCGGCAGGAAACTATGATATTTTCATTTCCAAATTAGACAGCGCCGGCAATTTTATCTGGGCAAAAGCCATGGGCGGTACCAATGACGATGAGGCTAACTCCATTGCCGTTGACCCTTCCGGTAACGGCGCCGTTTACACGACCGGTTTTTTTTACCAGTCGGCCGACTTTGATCCGGGAATAGCCACTTACATTTTAAACTCTGCCCAGGTCAGTGATATATTCATTTCCAAATTAGACAGCGCGGGAAATTTCGCCTGGGCTAAATCCATTTATGGCGGAGGCTATGATATGGGATTGGCTGTTGCACTTGATCATTTTGGCCATGTTTATACCACCGGTTTTTTCTCTGACACCGCTGACTTTGATCCGGGAGCCGGAACATTCCATTTGGGTTCTGCCGGAAGCGGCAACATTTTCATTTCCAAATTAGATACTTCAGGAAATTTTGTATGGGCAAAAGCAATGAACGGTACAGGATTCGACCAGGGAAATTCCATCGCTGCTGATGCTTCAGGAAAAGTATATATCACAGGAGCATTTACGAGTCCTTCCCTGCAGTTTAATACCGATTCATTAACCAATGCAGACAACACCAGTTCAACGTATGACATTCTGCTTGCTTCATTGGCTTCCTGCTCCGCGTACTTTACGGTATATGCCGATACGGTTCCACACAACTGGTTTGCGGTAAATCATGCATCGGGTTCCGGACTTCTTACCTACTCATGGGATTGGGGAGATGGCAACAGTTCAACGAGTGCATCGCCTTCACATACGTACAGCGTTCCGGGAAATTATAACATCTGTTTGACCATCAACGACGCTGCAGGATGCACCAGCACTTACTGCGATTCGTCCACGTATCTTTACAAAGACAATGGCAACAACACCGTCATTACCATCAGTGTGTTGCCGCAAACGATAACCGGAATTATTGAAATGAATAAAGAGGCTGTACCTGTAAGCACATTACCGAATCCTTTCACCCATGAGATCACCATGAAAGGGACAACTGCAAAAGGTGAAATTTTTATTTATGACATTTCCGGGAAAGAAATCCTCAGGCAAAAAACCATGACTGACGAAACAAAGATTAACACTGCTTTTATTTCCCGTGGTTTTTATTTACTTCAGTATATCGAAGAAAATAAATCAGCCCATTTTAAGATGACGAAATTTTAACGGTTTTAATTCACCGAAACAATCACAAACTCCGTTCTGCGGTTTTGTGCGCGGCCTTCTTCTTTGTCGTTGGATGCAATCGGTTTCGTGTCACCATAACCTTTAAAAGACAGGCGTGTAACCGGAATTTTATTGGTAACAAGAAAATCATACACGGCTTTCGACCTGTTTTCAGAAAGCGTTTGGTTGTGCTGCTTCGAACCAACATTATCCGTATGGCCGCTGATTTCAATTTTCACTTTTAAATTTTTATTCAGGAATAAAATGAGTTTACCGAGTTCGGCTTTCGATTCATCTTTGATGTTGAAAGCATCCGTATCATAAAAAATATTTTTCAGGATCACACTCTCCCCTGCTTTGATGGCATGCATCGGAACATCTTTCAAAAATGGTTCTTTTGCATTCTTCGGATTTTTTAATTCAAAATTTTCGGAGTAAAATAAGTAGCCGTCTTTGGAAACATTCAACGCATAATTTTTTCCGGCAGGAACACAAACAAGAAATTCTCCGTTACCGGAATTGGATGTGGATCTCACCACTGGTTTTCCTGAAGCAAGATCAATCAACTCAAAATTCGCCATGAGCGGTTGCCGGGAAGTCGCATCAAAAACTTTCCCTTTCATGTAGGTAATTTTTTCCGGCCTCGCTTCCGGGTACAAATCAAACTGGTACAAATCCAGTCCTCCCTTTCCACCGGTACGGTCGGATGCAAAATAAGCGACATCCCCTGCAGGGCTTACCAGCAAGCTGTTTTCATCATCTGCCGTATTGATCGGGTAACCCAGGTTCACCGGAACACCCCACGAACCATCGGCTTGCCGTTTGCTCATGAAAATATCCAGTCCTCCCATTCCCGGATGGCCATCCGAGGAAAAATAAAGTGTCTGGTTATCGGGATGAATGAAAACCGACTCTTCATTCCCGGGCGTGTTGATCGAGTCGCTTAACCGAACCGGTTCGCTCCAGTGACTGCTGTCGTCGATACGAGTTTCATAAATATCACGGTTTGATTTCCCATCTTTCGATTGCGCCTTCCTGATAAAATAAAGTGTTCGTCCGTCGGAAGAAAAAGATGGCTGGCTTTCCCACAGTCCTGTATTAATCGGTGATTCCAGGTTTCTTGGCGGATTGTATTGGTCACCGGTTTTTTTTGAAATGAAAATATCACAACTTCCCTTTCCTTTCCTGTTCCCGGAATACTTCCCCTCATCTCCCGGTTCTCCTGCATCCTGGCAGGCTGCAAAAAAAAGGTATTGTCCGTCGGCCGAAAGAGATGGAGCGCCTTCATTGCCGGTGGTGTTTATTTCCTCCAGCGGTTTTGCTTTTGTCCAGTGATTTTTTACAAAGTTGCTGACATAAAAATCTTCCTGCATTTTTTTATGGCCGAATTCATCAATGGTTTTCAGCCTTCTTGTGAAAAGAAATGTTTTGCCGTCGGCAGTGATGGCAGGAAAATATTCTTCATCCGCTGAGTTAATGCTGTCGCCCATGTTTAACGGGTTAAACGGAACAGGATGCCTGATGGCTTCCATAGCAAAGTCACAACTTTTCAAAAGAAGTTTTGCTTTATCAGAAAGTTCAGCAGGAATGCCGGCATAAGAAAGGAATTTTTGAAGATGAACTTTTGCAGAGTCATATTGCAACGTTCTAAATTCCAATCTCCCGACGGAGAGGTAACTGTTCGGAAAATAATCAGGATTTATTTTAAAAGCTAAACGATACGACTCAATAGCCTTGATATCCTGATGCTGCGCTTCGTACACATTCGCCATCATGATCTGTGCATCCACAAAACGGGGATCTTCTTTCAGTGCATCCCGTAAATTTTCAATGGCTTTATTATCATAATGTTTATCAAAACAACGAATGGCATTTTGAAAAGAACGGACTGCCCTGGGATTATTACTGGAATATTTCCTTTGCTGGCCATGAGCCTGGAGGATGATTAAAAACAATACCGGCAACAGATATTTTCTCATGATCATTTTTTGGAAGCAATAAAGATGCGAACAAAATGAGAACGAAAAACAAACCAAATCTATTTTTGAAAACGAATTTCCGGTTCATCTTTTGGCAACCTGTCATCAAACACCGCCATAAAAAAAGCTCCACAACATGGAGCTTTCTTCTTGTTACAGATTATTTTTTGAATCAGTGGCCATGCTCTCCGGTATGCACATGACCATGCGCCAGTTCATCTGCTGAGGCTTCACGCACTTCAACAATTTCTCCGCTGAAATGGAGTGTTTGTCCGGCCAACGGATGATTGAAATCCATGATGACCTCTGCATCATTAAACGAAACCACTTTCCCATTCATCCTGTTTCCTTCATGATCGCTCATTGGAAGAACATTACCAGCTTTGAGTACTTCAAAGTCGATCACGTTATCCACTTTAAAAATGTCGATGGGAAGGTTGATGATGGCATTCGGATCATTGGTACCATACGCTTCATCCGCTTCGATGCTGAAGCTGAATTTTTCACCGATGGACAGTCCGTCGAGGTTGCGTTCAAAACCCGGGATCATTCCTCCTGTGCCGTACAAAAAAGTAAGCGGATGAGATGCATCGGCAGTCTCAATGTGTTTCTTTTCTTCCGACGGGAGATTGGCATGAAGCTGATAGCTTACAGATACCACTTTGTTGGTTGTAATTTTCATCTACGTTTCAAGTTATTTTTTTTGAATTTTGCCGCGAATGTACCTATTATAAGTGGTTTGAGTAAATCTTTTTTCAGGGAAATCATTTTAATCTCATAATTATTCCTGAAGATTGCGCTGCTTTTCCGAAAAAAAACGAATGCCGCCGCAGTTTAATTAACAACAGGTTCCAATGAAGATGAAGCTTTTTCTAAATGCTCTTGTATTCACGGTGATCATGGCCATCATCTATGCCTTGAGTTACCTGGGGCCTGCGTGGATCGGGCTCGGAAGATTTAATTCATCCAGAACCATAGGAGTGATCCGGGTACTCCTCGCCTGCACATGGCTTGCCGGTATAACGTACAACATCCTCTGGCATAAACATACGATTCAGAAAAAGAGAACGTATATCCTGTTTGTATTCCTGTTTGTATGTTCCCTCCTGGTTTCCTGGACGATTCATGCCTCTTACATTCTTGCCGACGTTTACAAGAGCATCAAACAACCGTCGAGAGGCTGGAGAAATAATCCCCACCAATTTGATTCCCTCCTTGGATTCAAACCGGTACCCAATGCCAATGGCTTTCACACGTTCCCTACGGGCCATGATATTCCCATGCATTATGATGAAAACGGATTCCGGGTTCCGATGTCGTATGATCATTCACAAAACCAGGATCATCATCCGCGGATTCTTTTTCTCGGTTGTTCATTTACGTATGGTGACGCGAATTTCGCAGAGGAAACTTTTCCTTACCTCGTGGAAAAAGAATTAAACGGTTATACCATCAATGCCGGAGTCTGCTCGTATGGTTTGTCACAGATGCTGGAGCTTTCACAAACTCTGATTCCAAAATACAAACCTGATGTCGTTATTTTTCAGCATTCGCCTTGGCTTGTGGAACGGGCACTCAATCAATATGGCCCGGTTTACTTCAGCGTTCTCCCTACTCCTTACTTTGATTCTCAAAATCATCTCGTACCTCCCTTATTCAGGAGCCATATTTTTGATTACCCGATGGATGATTTCAAACAATCTAAAAATGGTTTTCGGGATTATTTACGTTTCATGAGGATCACATTCCCCATGTATTTTGAAGATGACATGCGCATGTGGCTGATCGCTTTCAAAAAAATGTTTTCACTTGTTCCAAAGCCCAATCAAAACGAACAGGCGACTGAACAATTCGTGATGCATGAAGTTCATGAAATCTGTAAACAAAACAACTGCAGACTTTTTACTTTGGCATTATCCACGACGAGGTTGAGCCGGGCAAATTACCCGCCCGACAAGGCAGAAGGGATTCCGGAAATCAATGCGGACTCATGCCTCTATGCGAGACTGACACCAGGAGAGACGTATGAAAAAAAATATTTCCATTACAGGATGTCAGGGAAAGATTCTGTGATGGTTGATACTCACCCGAATGAAACCGCTCAAAAAATTATTGCCGGAGAGATTGTACATGTTCTCAAAAATACAGGGGCAATAAAGCAGTAATTTTTTTCAGAACGGTGATCCACATTGAAGCGACCAACTGTCATCTGAAGCATGTAAATAACCCGGTGGTAATGGGTTTTCTTTCAACAAGCCGGTGTTATCATTTTTTGTCCTGTTATCAACAAAAGCCGCGTAAGTGTTGGTAACTTTCAATCCCCTGAAAGAAACTTACTGTATTTTTGCAAATTGAATAAAGACTATGATTATTACCTATTACGGGCATTCCTGTTTCGGCGTTGAAGTAAGCGGAAAAAAATTGCTCTTCGATCCGTTTATTGCTTCCAACCCGTTGGCAAAAAATATTTCAGTACAGGATATCCAGGCGGATTACATTCTTCTTTCGCATGGCCACGAGGATCATGTCGGCGATGCCGAAAGCATTGCTAAAAGAACCGGTGCCACGGTGATCTGCAACTTTGAATTGCATAACTGGATGAATTCGCTGGGCGTGACCAAGACTCACCCGATGAACATCGGCGGACACTGGATTTTTGAATTCGGAAAAGTGAAATGTGTGAATGCTGTACATTCGAGCAGCCTTCCGGATGGCAGATACGGCGGCAACCCGATGGGCTTCCTGGTAGAAACCGCCGAAGGAAACTTCTATTATGCCGGAGACACGGCGTTGCATTATGACATGAAACTGATCGGCGATTATAAAAAAATCAAGTTCGCTTTCCTCCCGATCGGGAACAATTTCACCATGGGAATTGATAACGCTGTGATCGCTTCTGATTTCATCCGGTGTGAACGCATCATCGGGATGCACTACGATACGTTCGAACCCATCCGGATCAACCATGAAGAAGCAAAACGAAGATTCGAACAGACATCAAAAGAATTAACACTGATGAAAATCGGGGAAAGCATTGAACTTTAAAATCATCACCTGCTCACACAGAAACCTGGCAACAACCAGGGACCTCATTCTTACAACAATAAACCTGATAGAATTTATTATTCGTATTTTCGTTGGAAATTAATCACAGATTGAACCGATCATCCTGACCAGAAAAAAATTATGGGAAAAATAATAGCCGTTGCAAATCAAAAAGGAGGGGTTGGAAAAACCACTACAGCCATGAACCTGGCAGCAAGTTTTGCGGTTCTCGAATACAAAACGCTGCTGATCGACAGCGATCCGCAGGCCAATGCAACTTCCGGGGTCGGGTTTGATCCGCGGACCATCAAAACCAGCATTTACGAATGCATCATCAACGAGGCGAACCCGAAGCATACCATTCTCACCACCACCACTCCGAATCTTTACCTGATTCCTTCTCACATCGACCTGGTAGGCGCTGAAATTGAGATGATCAACCTGCCGAACCGGGAACGTAAAATGGCCGATGTGCTTGCGAAAGTCCGTGATGAATATGACTTCATCATCATCGACTGTTCGCCATCGCTTGGTTTGGTTACCATCAATGCCCTCACTGCCGCCGATTCCGTAATCATCCCCGTTCAATGCGAGTACTTTGCTTTGGAAGGATTAGGGAAATTGCTGAACACCATCAAAATTGTTCAGACACGGTTGAATACAGAACTTGAAATTGAAGGCATCCTGCTTACGATGTACGATTCCCGTTTGCGTTTATCCAACCAGGTGGTGGAAGAAGTGAAAACACATTTTCAGCAGATGGTTTTCGACACCATCATCCAGCGAAATACGAAACTGGGAGAAGCACCGAGTTTCGGGCAAACCATCATCATGCATGACGCCAGCAGCAAGGGTTCTGTGAATTACCTGAACCTGGCAAGGGAAATCCTGCAGAAGAACAACCTGACGAAGATTAAAACAGCCGATAAAAAAATCCATGTAACTGATGAGCATTAAAAGAAACGCCTTGGGAAAAGGCCTGGGCGCACTCCTTGAAAGTATAGAAACAGACATCACCTCGAAGAGCCATGTCACGGAGGGTTCTCCCGCTGTTGCCGGATCGGTGGCCAATATTCCTGTCGACCAGGTAGAGTCGAATCCGTTCCAGCCCAGAACCGACTTTGAAGCGGAGGCACTGAAAGAACTTTCCGATTCCATCAAAGAACAGGGAATCATTCAGCCGATTACTGTTCGCAAACTGGGGTACGACAAGTATCAGCTTATTTCAGGAGAACGCAGGCTGAAGGCTTCTAAAATGGCCGGGCTGAAAACCATTCCTGCTTACATCCGCATTGCGAACGACCAGAACATGCTGGAGATGGCTCTCGTTGAAAATATCCAGCGGCAGGATCTGAATGCCATTGAAATTGCGATCAGTTATAAAAGGTTGATTGACGAATGTTCACTCACCCAGGAAGTGCTGAGTACCCGTGTCGGAAAAAACAGGACGACCGTAACCAATTACATGCGATTGCTGAAACTTCCGCCGGAAATCCAGGTAGCCATCCGTGACGGAAAAATTTCGATGGGTCATGCGCGTGCCATCACCGGCGTTGATGATGTGGTGAAACAACTCATGATGTTCAAAGAAATCATGTCGGGAAAACTGAATGTGAGGGACACCGAAGAACTGGCGCGGGAAAGCGGGAACAAGTCAACACTTAAGAAAAAAAGTACTCAGAATAAAAACCAGCTTTCATTTGAGTTTACAAAAATTCAAAATGTACTATCGAGTCATTTCGGTACAAAAATTCAACTGAAACGAAATGCAAACGGGAGCGGCCGGATCATCATTCCTTTTGATCATGATGAAGACCTGAACCGTGTTCTTGAACTTCTAAATTACTGAGCGGGAAAGGTGAAAAGAACTTCTCTCTTTTTTCTCCTCGTTGTTTTTTCTTCTCATCTGTTTGCACAGGAAAAACAGGATACCATACCATCCGCAGTTCCTGATACGCTCACGATGGCAGCAAAGCACCGTGCAAACCGCGCCGCTGTCATGTCAGCCATTGTTCCGGGAGCCGGCCAGGTTTACAATAAATCGTATTGGAAAGTTCCGGTTCTCTATGGCGGACTTGCTGCACTGGTTTATTTCATCGACTTCAATAACAAATACTACAGAACTTTTAAAACGGCTTACCAGTACAGGACGGATGCTGACTCCACTACCACGGATGCTTTCCCCAATTACACCAATGTCGATTTGCTGGTTCGTAAGGATTATTACCGGCGCAACCGCGATTTGTGTTACATCATCACCGGAGTTGTATATGTCCTGAACATCATCGATGCTTATGTGGATGCCCACCTGAAAGATTTTGATGTGGGCGATGATCTTTCCCTGCACACACGACCTTACCTTGATCTCGCATCCAATGGAACTCCGGTTGCCGGACTCAGCCTTCGTTTGAACATCGGTCATTAATATCCATACACATGAAAATAGCTCTGATCGGATACGGAAAAATGGGAAAAGCAATTGAAGAAATTGCTCTTCAGAAAAATCATGAAGTCGTTCTGAAAGTGGATGAACATTTTGCCGGGGATATTTTATCAGAATTAAAAAAAGCAGACGTTGCCATTGAATTCACTTCGCCGGATGCCGCCTTCGGGAACATCATGAAATGTTTCGAAGCCACTGTTCCGGTTGTGTGCGGAACAACAGGCTGGCTGGACAAGATGGATGAAGTGGTTCGAACCTGTAAAGAAAAAAACCAGGCCTTTTTTTATTCTTCTAATTACAGCATCGGTGTGAATATTTTTTTCGAACTGAATAAAAACCTGGCCGGTATGATGAACGGTCACCAGCAGTATGACGAAGTTTTTATCCATGAAGTGCATCACGTTCACAAACTGGATGCACCCAGCGGAACAGCCATCACACTTGCCGATCAAATTATGGAACGGATTCAACGATTAAAAACCCGCCGGAATTATTCTGCACAGGAAAAGATATCCACTGTAAAAAGAGAGGATGAACTTGCAGTATTTTCTTCCCGTGAAGGAGAGGTTCCGGGAACTCACATCGTCAAATATATTTCGGGTGATGATGAAATCGAAATCATTCACAAAGCTTTTAACCGGAGAGGCTTTGCTTCCGGCGCCTTGCTGGCGGCCGAATGGATTGTTGGAAAAAAAGGCGTGTACGGTATGAAAGACTTATTAAACCTTTGATGTTAAAAATTAACAAGTCTCTAACAGGCTGTGCATTAAAATAACTCTACCTTCGAAGCGTTCATTACTCAATTTTATCAGACCTAAAGCAACCTATGTCACGATTCAGAATCAACTGGGATTTAATTAAGAATATCATCTTCGGAATTTTCACTCTCGGAGTTTGGTTTTTACTGAAAACAAAACCCGGTCAGCGCAAATCAGCGGTGAGAGAATGGGTGGACGCCATCATTTTTGCAGTCATCGCGGCAACCATCATCCGGACCTTCTTCATTGAAGCGTATACCATCCCTACACCATCCATGGAAAAATCTTTACTGGTCGGAGATTTTCTTTTTGTGAGCAAGATCAGTTACGGAGCAAGAATTCCGATGACTCCATTGTCGTTTCCTTTTGCACATCATACCATGCCGTTGGTTGGAGGCAAATCATACCTGGAATGGATTAAAGTCGGGTACCACAGGCTCCCGGGATTCAGTAAAATAAAAAACAATGACGTGGTTGTTTTCAACTGGCCGGCAGAAAATGAAGGACGGCCTGTCGACAAAAAAGAAAATTACATCAAACGCTGTATTGGAATCCCCGGCGACACCATCAAAATCATTGACCGGAATGTGTACATCAACTCTAAACTTGCTGACCTTCCGGAGAAATCACAATTTCATTATCATGTGAAGACTGACGGATCAGGATTCAGTGAAACGGCTGCTAAACGACTTGATTTGAATGACGTCCAGGTCGCTTCGCCGGAAGGTGATTTCATCATCAACATGACAGGAAAAAGTTCAAAAGAAATTAAAGACTTTGGAAATGTAAAACTCGTTGAACCCCTGATTGATCCCAAAGGAAACTACGAAGATTATATCTTCCCATTTGATAAAGCTTTCCGGTGGAATTACGACAACTTCGGGCCGCTCTGGATTCCGAAAACCGGGATGACTATAAAAATAGATTCATCCAACATCGCACTTTATCGTAAAGCAATCGGTGAATACGAAGGCAATAAGCTGGAACAACGTGATGGAAAAATTTTCATCAATGAAAAAGAAGCCACTGAATATACTTTCAAGATGAATTATTATTTCATGATGGGCGACAACCGGCACAATTCGGCCGACAGCAGGTTCTGGGGTTTCGTTCCGGAAGATCACATCGTCGGCAAAGCCGTGTTCATCTGGATGAGTTGGGATAGTGAAGGAAGTTTCCTCGGAAAAGTCCGTTGGAACAGGTTGTTTCATTCGATCAACTGATAACCGGAGTCCCGAAAATTATTTTCAACATTCACAACTGTAGAAGAAAGTTCAACGTATCTACTCCGTCGGCATAATCCCAAAGTTCCGGATGTTGTGTTTGTCCGAACGGAATGAATTTCTCTCCTGCAACATGGCTGGCTATGCATTGAATTTTTTCACTCTCTCCTTGCAGCTTTTTTTTCAGCGCTTCCATCTCGTCATAACGCTCATAATACAATACTGAAACCGGTGAAGCGATGGAATCATCCTCTTTTAAAATCAAAAAATTATTGGTAAGGAAAGGAATTCTCTTCAGGAGATAAATGGCATTGTTGTATTCAAAATTGTTCATGTATTTATGATGCTGGGCAACGACAGAAAAAGATTCCAGCGTCCCGAACAGTTTATCAAATTCATAATCCCTGGGAACAAATATTTTTGAAACGTTCCTGCAACCCAAGCCATGATATTGAAAAATATCCTTCCCGAGATTCTTCAGCTCACTTTCTGTTTCATTGCCTGTAAGAACAGCCACCGCATTTCGGTTCATGCGGATGATGTGAGGATATTTTCCAAAATAATATTCAAAATAGCGCGCCGAATTATTACTTCCCGTAGCAATGACAGCATCCATTCCGGATAATTTTTCAACGAATGAAATTCTTTCCTGGAATGACGGGGTAATATGAAAAATCAATTCTGAAACATATGGCAACAGAAACGGATCGTCTGATGAATTTTTCCCGATGTACCTGTGTCCACTCACCAGCACACACAGCATGTCATGAAGGCCTACCAGCGGAATATTTCCTGCATTCACCACCCCGACGGTCAATTCACGTTTTTGATTTTGCAACGACTGCCGGTAAGGTTCCAGCCACTCCTCGATTTTATTTTTCTTCAGGGCACCGGCCCATGATTCAAAAGCAAACAGTACCTGCTCCTGTGTAAACCATGGATTTTTCTGGTGTGAGCGGAGGAGAAGATTTTCAAATTCAGGACGAGTTCCATTTTTCCCGTGAACGGATGCAACCAATTCATTGAAGAGGGTTCCGAGCCTCACCAGGGTTTCTTTCATGTTAATTGAAGTTAATACACTCATTTATAATCCTCTAAGGTAATGATCAATGTAATTTTGAAATGAAGTTATTATGGCTATTTTTGCCGTCAAAATAAAACCAAAAGTAGAAAGGAAATAATTATGGCAATTAAAATAACTGAAGAATGTATCAACTGCGGTGCATGCGAACCTGAATGTCCGAACAATGCAATTTATGAAGGCGGAGCCGAGTGGCGCTTTTCAGACGGCACCACTGTAAAAGGACCGTTTAAGAAACTGGATGGCACCGAGGTGGACTCCGATGCCGCACAAACCCCGGTTTCTATGGACCTCTATTACATCGTACCGGATAAATGTACTGAGTGCAAAGGCTTCCATGATGAACCACAGTGTGCAGCAGTCTGCCCGGTCGACTGTTGTGTGGATGATGAAACCCATCGTGAAAGCGATGATGTACTCCTGGGAAAGAAAGCAAAAATGCATATCTGAAACCTGAAACTACGTGAATCAAAATCCGTCCGGTTGACTTGCCGGGCGGATTTTCTTTTTTTGTATCATTGATCGCTTAATCCAACTTATACCGATATGGTATCATACCTCCGCCAAGGCGGATTGGATTATTTAATATTGAGTAACGGTATTACCATCCATTGAAAACAAATCGGTTAATAATCATTATTTTTTTGCTTGTCCTTGCGGGCACTTTCTCTCAAGCCCGGACAGAACAGGAAAATCCTTCTCCTGTTAATAGATCCATGGCGGATTCACTGAACTCCCTGGCTAAAATCATGTTGCATGGAGAAAATGATTCGGTAAGGATTTCCGCCAATGCATCATTCAAAAATAAAATCAGCGACGTCCTCGGCCAGCCGGATGTAATTGAATTTGATTCGGTCAAAAATATTTCCTCATTAACTGCTCCTGACAACAGTTTCCGGATCTTAACCTGGACACTTCCTTCCTATGATGGTTCGTATACATTTTTCGGTTTCATACAAACGACCGACAAAAAAACAAAACAACACCATGTTATTGAGCTGACCGATTCAACGCTGACAATTGACAAACCTGAATCCTCAAAACTCAAAGCCGGCCGATGGTACGGAGCCGTGTATTACAAAATACTGTTGAATAAGAAAGAAGGAAAAAATTTCTATACGCTGCTGGGATGGAAAGGAAAAAATCAAATGGCCACACAAAAAGTGGTGGATGTGCTTTACTTTCCAGGGGATGTGCCGCTCTTCGGATATCCATTCTTTAAAACGGAAAATGTTTACCGGAACCGTTTGATATTTGAATACACTTCGCAGGCCGTGATGTCGCTTCACTATGAAGACAAAAAAAAATTAATTGTATTCGATCATCTGTCATCATCCGGAAAAGGGGAAACCAACCACCCACTGCAGGGCCCTGGTGGCTCATTTGATGCACTTCAATTTAAAAATGGCAAATGGATTTTGTTAAAGGATATTGATACCCGGAATTACCGCGAACCGAAGGAGCAGCCGAAAGAACCGCAGATTCATGAAGCGCCGGTTAAACTAATCAAATAGGAATACGATTCTTTTTCTTTTGAACGGATTTATTTTTTTCAAAGTACTTACACCATTTTTTCAATCCACATTCATCACATTTCGGACTCCGGGCTAAACAGGTATATCTTCCATGCAAAATCAGCCAGTGATGTGCGATTGAAATTTTTTCTTCGGGAATGTTCTTTACCAGTTGTCTTTCTGTCTCCAGCGGATTTTTAGCATTGCTGCTAAGGCCTAATCTTGCCGACACCCTGAAAACATGGGTATCCACTGCCATCGTCGGAAGATTATATACAACGGATGCAATCACATTGGCGGTTTTCCTGCCCACTCCCGGGAGTTTCTGAAGTTCAGTTACATCGGAAGGCACCACACCATGAAAATCGCTCACCAGCATCTTCGCCATTCCAACGAGATGTTTTGATTTATTATTCGGATAACTGATGCTTCTGATCAATGGAAATACTTCTTCGGCAGTTGAAGCCGCCAGCACTTCAGCCGTTGGAAACGATTTCAGAAAAGCAGGCATGGTCATGTTTACGCGCTTATCCGTGCACTGAGCCGATAAGATCACTGCCACGAGGAGTTCATACGGGTTGGTATATTCGAGTTCCGTTTCAGCAACAGGGCGGTATTTGCTGAAGTATTTGATGATCCTGTCGTATCGCTCTTTCTTTGTCATGCTTACAAAGGTAGAAATGCACAGTTCACACCGGAAAAATAAAATTTCACCATGCTAAAAAAGACCTGCGCCGAAAAATATTGATTTCAGCGGCCTGTAAAAATACATTCGCTAAAGAAAATAAATCAAATGCCTATGGATAAATGAAAAACTTGTAAAAGGTTAGAGAGAAAAAAGAGTCACCGGAAACCCCGGTGACTCTTTCTTTTTCAAGCCAGCGATTCTTTTGAAAAAGCAAGAATCTTTTCCATGCTTTTTTCAGAAGGCCCGGGCATCTGTTCGTTCAATGCTTTAAAAACTTCCGTGATCTCTTTGTATTCCTGCTGCACGAGCGGGTCTCCATCGATGTTCCGCTGAATCCGGTCGGAGTCTGAGAGGTTTGTTTCGTTGTAAGCATAAAGAACAAGGTCTTTCAAAGTAGTCGTTTTTATCATGCATTTCATTTTTTAGTTTGATCATGATAGAACGACGGCACCCCGGGGTTATTGTATGCATTTAAAAAAATTATTCGCGGAGGCTGATCTTTTCTTCTTTGATCATTTCCCGCATTTTCAGGATTGCATAGTGCATCCTTCCCAAAGCAGTATTGATGTTGATATTGAGAATTTGGGAAATCTCTTTGAATGAGAGTTCCGCATAATGCCTCATCACCACCACTTCGCGCTGTTCGAAAGGTAGCCGGTCGATGAGTTGCCTTACCTTATTGATTTTTTCGTCGTGGATGATTTCTTCAACCGCATTCCTGCTTCTCTGCGGCATGAAATCGAACACGCTGTATTCATCGGTATCTCTTTGCATCGGCATGTGCCGTTCCTTACGGAAATGATCGATTACCAGGTTGTGTGCAATCCTGACTGCCCAGGGAAGGAATTTACCTTCCTCGTTGTAGCGTTTCTCACGAAGGCTGACAATGATCTTAATAAACGTTTCCTGATACAGGTCTTCTGCCAGTTCGGGTTTGCGAACAAGAAAGAAAATGGAAGAATAAATTTTTTGTTTGTACCGGTGAATCAGTTCGGCGATGGCCTGTTGTTCACCTTTTTGGTAGAGACGTACAAGGTCTCTGTCACTCATCAATTGAGGATTTTGCATAGCTCTGCTTTAATTGTTAGTTGAAATAATTAAAGTAGAAGTTATGCTATGCTTGTCCTCCGGTTTTTAAGATGATGGTAAAATTACTTAAGTTTTGTACGCCCTTCTGAAAGAGAAGATACTTCCTCCAAAAGATTTTCAAATATAGAATGTTGATTTAAAGAAAGCAAATTTTTTAAAACAAACCCAGAGAAAATGTAAACAAATGGCTGTTTTTAACTGCATGTCCTCTCATTTATACTGAAAACCGGCGTTGAACATACTTTTTTGTTTCATCGTTGCCTCAACGCTTTCAATGGTTCTTGGTGCTTTTCCTGAAAGGTTCTCATAGCCGGTGGCGGTGATCAGGATATCATCTTCAATCCTGATCCCGATGTTCCACCATTTCGGATCACAGGGGCTTCCGTCGGGAATATAAATCCCCGGTTCAACCGTGATGATGTTACCGGGTTGAAGATTCCCGAACGTTCCATGGTCATGAACATCCAGTCCGAGGTAATGTGAAGTACCATGCATGAAGTACTTGCGGTAATCTTTTTCATCTTTGATAATTCCAAGATCCGCCAATCCTTTCTTGATTACAGCCGTTGCCGCTTTACCGGGAGCCTGGAATTCATTGCCGGGTTTGCATTCGAGGAAGGCCGCTTCCTGTGCGTGATAAACAACTGCGTAGATCGCCTTTTGTTCATCCGAAAAATGACCGCTTACCGGCCATGTTCTGGTCACGTCGGCAGAGTAGCCATGATACTCAGCACCCATATCGAGCAGAAGGACATCACCGGTTTCCAGCTTTCTCCTGTTGCTTTCGTAATGAAGAATGCAACTGTTTTCTCCACCTCCGCAAATGGATGGATAACCGACATATTCGGATCCGTTTTTTTTGAAAACATATTCACCGATTGCCTGCGCCTGGTATTCTGTCATTCCCGGTTTCACTGACTTCATCATTTCAATATGTCCTTCGCAGGTCATCGAAACAACCTTTTTCATCAAAGCAATTTCTTCCGGTTGCTTTACTTCCCTCATGGCTGCTAGCCAGCCCGATAATTTATAACTGTCGCCATTTTCAGGCGGATAATTTGATTTTTTTTTGAACTGTTCTACCAGGTCAAATAAGTCGGATTTTTCTCTTCTATCATCCACTACTCCTTTAGGCAAAGGCAAATAAAAAAGTGAATTGAAATTTTTAAATGGAACCATAAGAGTATCGAAAACTTCATTGATAAAAGTGGTTTGAATTCCCAATAACTGTGACGCTGCTTTGGAACTCAGCCTCCTTCCGTTCCACACTTCTGTTGCCGGATCCCTCTCGCGTAAAAAGAGGCATTCATTCGTCAGGGCTCCGCCAATGGATTGCATTTCTTTAAATATCATAAGCAGAGCATCCGGTTCGGTAAACCCGGTGAGATAATAAAAATCAGGGTTCTGATGGTATTGAAAATCATCATCATTGGAACGGTTCCTCTCGGGCGCTGAAAACAAAACAGCCATTGATTTTTCCGGCATCCGGCTCCTCAACGAATCCCTCCTGCCCTGGTGAAATTCTTTTGAAAGAAAATCCGTTTCATAACGGTACAACCGGGTATCCTGACTTTTCAGTTCAGAAAAAATAAACAGCATACCCAACAAACAAATGTTTCGCATGGTCGTCTGGAAAATGGAAGGATAAAAGTAAGAAAACAAAAAATGCTAAACTCATTTCTGAATTTAGCATTTTCCGGAAAGCAAAGAGCCGGTTAAACTCTTCCCTTTTTTATAGCCTTTTCAATGACGGCACTGATGCCGTTCTTGTTGATCGTTCTTAATGCAGAAGTGGAAACCTTTAACGTAATCCACTCTCCCATTTCAGGTACATAAAACTTCTTTACCTGGAGATTTGGATGAAATTTCCTTTTTGTTTTTTTATTGGAGAAGGAAACACTGTTTCCTACCATCGCTCTTTTTCCTGTTAAATCGCAAACTCTTGCCATGACTGTATTCCTTATTTTTATAAAACGGAGTGCAAAGAAAAGAAAATTTCTTCTACCTGCAAAAAATTTCTCAATCAATCCATGAGGATAGCCGTTGCTTCGATTTCGATCAATAAATCAGGATGAACCAGTGATTTCACCTCCACAAGGGTCGTTGCCGGCCTTGTATCTTTGAAAAACTCTCTATGTGCCTTGCCTGCCTTTTCCCAGGTCGAAATATCCGTTACGAACATCCTGGTGCGCACCACATCCTTCATGCTTCCTCCCGCTTCTTCCAGTGCCTTTTCTATTTTCTCAAAGATGAACTTTGTCTGCGCGTACACATCCCCGGCACCTATGATTTCATCGCCATCCACGGCCGTGGTCCCGGCAATTTCGATGATGTTTCCCACCCTGACAGCCCGGGAATAACCAACCTCTTTTTCCCATTTTGTTCCTGATGAAATCAATACCCGTTTCATGTATGTTGACTTAGGAAATTGATTCGCCGGCAAGAATTTTCCTGAATAAATTCAGGCTATGCTGGCATGTTTCGATGATCACCCTCTCCCTGTTATCACCCAACTGCAATTTCCGGGTTACCACACCGCCAGGTGTAGCTACGGCGATCCACACGGTTCCCACCGGCTTCTCCGGTGTGCCTCCATCTGGTCCGGCAATGCCTGAGCAGGCAATGGAACAATCGGTTTTGAATTTATTTTTTATGTGAAGAGCCATTTGATTGACCACCTCTTCGCTCACCACTCCTTTTTCCGATATCGTTTGCGCATCCACTTCCAGGAATTTGGTTTTGATTTCGTTGTGATAAGCAACCACGGAACCTTTATAATATTCTGAACTTCCGGGTACGGTGGTAATCCTGTGTGCAATGTAACCACCGGTACAACTTTCAGCGGTTGAGACGGTGAGTTTTTTTTCTTTCAGGAGGCCGGCAACAAGCGATTCCAGGGTGTCGTCGTCATAGCCGTAAATGTACTTCCCGGCAATGGAGTGAAGTTTTGCCATTTCTTCTGCAATCTCCTGCCTGACTTCACTTTCAAGGTTACCGCTGCCGGATAACCTCATGCGTACAAGTCCCGGGGAAGGAAGATACGCAAGTTTGATGGTTGGAGGAAGACTGTTTTCCCATGTCTCAATCAAATCGGAAAGATAGGATTCACCGATACCTTGTGTCAGCACTGTTTTGTGAAAAATGTGTGGCGTTCTGAAATTTTCTTTCAGCATCCGCAGCACGTCTTTTTCCATCATGGCTTTCATTTCATAAGGAACGCCCGGCATGGAAACAAAAAATTTATTCTTTTTTTCGAACCACATTCCCGGGGCTGTACCCATGGAGTTATGAATGACGGTGCATTTTTCAGGAACCTCCGCCTGGGAGCGATTGGTTTTCGTGACTTCCCGGCCTCTTGCCTTGAATATTTTTTCAATATCAAGAAATACTTTCTCATCAAAACGAAGATTGGATTTAAAGTATTTGCACAACGTGATTTTGGTAAGATCATCTTTCGTCGGACCAAGTCCGCCGGTAACGAGGATCACATCTGCTCTTTTCTCAGCTTCATTGAATGCGGCAATGATGTGTTCTTCGTTGTCGGATACAGCCGTTTTCTGAAAAACCCTGATCCCGGCTTCGTTTAATTTTTGTCCCATCCACGCACTGTTTGTATCCACCACCTGCCCGATCAGCAACTCATCACCGATTGTAATTATTTCTGCTAACACCATATTGAAAATAATTTGATGCGAAGATAAACGTTCATAAACGATTCGGAGTCATCATCCATTTTTCAAATTCACTTTCTTGATTTGAAGAACAGGTATTATCATTTCATAATTGTATCGTATGTTTGGCAATATCTTTGTCCTGCCTGCGAGCCAAAAAAAAATCAGACGTATGAAAACCATCATCAAAATCTTCTCCTTCGCACTACTCCTTCCCCTGACATCCTGCAGCCAGATTGACTTCAACAAAATCGGCAAAGAGATCGACAAGAACATCAACGGGAAAAAGCCGTTAACCAATACAGAAATCATTTCAGGACTGAAGGAAGCCCTGAATGTGGGGAGTAACAATGCCTCCTCTTCTGCATCTAAAATCGACGGTTATTTCAAACACCCGGTTATCAGCATACCATTTCCTCCTGAAGCGCAGCAAATGGAAAATACGCTGCGCTCGTTGGGAATGGGCAGGCAAGTGAATGATTTCGTGATGACCATCAACCGGTCTGCCGAAGAAGCAGCCAAACAGGCGGCGCCGATCTTCCTCGATGCCATCAAAAACATGACGATCACCGATGGCCTTCAGATTTTAAAAGGCAATGATTCAGCTGCTACAAGTTACCTGAGAAAATCAACTTCTTCCCCGCTCCATGATAAATTCAAACCGGTGATCAGGGCGGCGACTCAAAAAGTGGACGTAACGAAATACTGGAACCCATTGGTGACGGCTTATGATCAAGTTCCATTTGTGTCAAAAGTAAACCCTGACCTCGAAGAGTATATTACACAAAAAGCCCTAAGCGGATTGTTTTACCTGGTGTCGCAGGAAGAATCAAAGATCCGTAAAGACCCGGCAGCGCGGGTGACGGACATCCTGAAAAAAGTATTCGGAAACTGAATCGTTTTTTTAATACCCGATTGAAATTTTATCCGGGTCTCCTTCCTGCGGACGAATGCTCATCACTGGAATTTTTGAATGGTTCACCACCTGTTGGGCAAAAGAACCCATGAACAAGCCGGCGCTTTCCTGTTCCGTCATGATGATGATTAAATCGGCATTGATCTGCGTTGCATAATCCATGGTCATGCCGGCGATGTTATCCCCTTTAAAAACTTTTACTGTATAGGGAATTTCATGTTGCTCGACATATTCTTTTACCTGGTGAACCTTGACTTCAAACCTTCGCTGCATCTCCACATCATTCATGGTCATGATGCCGGCGATGTGAACCACGGAATTGTAATGTTTGGCAAGTTCAACGGCATGCTTCACCTTCTGCCTTGATACAGAAGAATTATCAATCGGCAGCACAATATCTTTGAATCCTATTTTTTTTGCATGAGTCTGAACCGTTATAACCGGGCAGGGAGCACCCATCACCACACGATAGGAATTACTTCCCATCAGGAATTCCTGGAACCCGCTTGAGCCATGAGTTCCCATGACGAGGATATCAATACTTTTTTCTTCTGCAACGTTGATGATCTTCTTGTATATCTTTCCAACTTCGGCATAACAATGAACCGTCATCCCGCTGCCACGGTGAAGTTTGTCGGCAATCTCTTTGAGCCTGGCTTTGGCCGATGTTTCAATCTTGGATTCATATTCACTCTGTGATTTCGAAAAAGCGCTGCTAATCGTTGAGGTAAAGGAATATGATTCGATCACATGCAACAGGTGGATTTCGGCTTTATGAAGTTTTGCCATGAACGTGGCGTGTTCCAGCGCAAGTTCTGCTGTCTCGGAAAAATCGTACGGGATCAGGATCTTTTGAATGTGAAATTTTTTGCTCATGATGTGGTGGTGTTGAGATTAATATTCGAAAACCGATAGCGTGGTGTTCTTCCTGACTACCGGCCTGATGCTGAGTACGGGGATGTCGGTTCCGTTGATGATTTCCTGGGCTTCTGAACTGATAAACATGTTGGTCCAATTCATTTCTTCCTGGGTCATGATCAGGATCAGGTCTGATTTGATTTTCCTGGCGTACTTCACCACTTCATCAGAAATATCCGATCCATGAATGTATTCCACGGAACAAGATACATCATGTTGTTTTATAAAATCATGCACCTGGTCCATCTGGCGTTTCAACTTATTAACAATAAACTCATCATCCGAAGTCAATACGGTAATGAGGTTAATCACCGAACCAAACAACCTCGCGATCTCAATGCCTTTCATCACTTTTTCTTTCGTTTCCTTGGTCAGATCGAGTGGCAGGACAATGTGTTTACAACCGAGACGGTGTTTCTTACCCCTGATGGTAATGACCGGGCAGGGTGATTCACGGATAACACGCAACGAATTGGATCCTATGAATTTTTTTATTCCGCTTCCACCGCTGGTTCCCATAACGATAAAAGAACACTTTAGTTTTCTGGCGGCCTTCTGGATCTCCTCATAAACTTTTCCCCTGGCGATCATGGTTTCTACCTTGATACCGGATTTCTCGGTGGTATCATGAGCAAGTTTTTCAAGTTCCTTCCGGATTTTCTTTTCCATCGACTTATCTTCCTTCTTCTTCTTAAAGATCGGAAGCTGAAAAGATTCTTCGATGACATAGAGCAGCGTAAGGGTTGCTTTGGTAAGACGAGCCAGGTTGTACGACTGTCCAAGCGCAATAAATGATTGTTCAGAAAAGTCAACAGGAACAAGAATATGATTTCTTAAAACGGCCATAGCGTGGAAAATAATTTCTTAATATTGAGCAAAAATAATTTATTCAGGCACATGAACAAAATACCGGAATCAGAACTTATCCTCAACGATGATAACAGTGTATATCATCTTAATCTCCAGCCAGAAGAATTAGCCCATACCGTCATCAATGTCGGTGATCCTGACCGTGTTGCCATGGTGAGCAGGTTTTTTGACAAAATTGAGTTCCGGAAACAAAAACGGGAATTCGTCACCCATACAGGCACCTATAAAGGCAAAAGGATCACCGTCCTCTCAACAGGGATCGGTACTGATAACATCGACATCGTATACAATGAACTCGATGCACTGGTAAACATTGACCTGGGAAAAAGGACCATCAAGGAAAAACTGACTTCATTGAACCTGGTCAGAATCGGAACATCCGGTTCATTGCAAACCGATATTCCTGTCGACGGATTTGTTTTTTCTCAATTCGGACTTGGCCTGGATGGTTTGATGAACTTTTACAAGTTTGAGAATACGGAAGAAGAGAAAACCATCATCGAATCATTCCGGAAACATTATATCGGCCAGGGTATTTTGCCTCAATCCTATCTTGTTCGCTCATCCTCAAAACTGGAAAGCGCGCTTAGTGATGGTATGTTCAAGGGAATTACAGCCAGTTGTTCAGGATTTTATGCTCCACAGGGAAGAGTGCTTCGCTATGAACTGGCATTCCCGGATGTCATCGACAGGCTCACCAGTTTTAAATCCGGGAATCATCTCATTACCAATTTTGAAATGGAAACAGGAGCCATGTACGGACTGGCAAAAATACTTGGCCATCATTGCTGTTCAATCAACGCCATTGTGGCGAACCGGAAAACAAAGGAACACACGCACAAAGGCGATGAAACGATGAACCAACTGATCGAACTTGTACTCGACAGGCTGGCAAAGATTTAAAATAAAACTTATGAATTAAAACAGGAGTCTGCGGGCAGAACTTTACAAAGTGAAGAATCACTCCATCACTATTTTTCCTTTCCGGGAAAAACCGGTTTCATTCCTCAGTTCATAAAAATAAATTCCCGCCGAAAAATTTCTCCCGGAAATTTTTGTCCGGGTTTCATCCACTTGTTTTATTCTGACGACCGGCCTTCCGGTAACATCTTTTATTTCGAATTGAAAAGGACCAAACTGTTCCAATAATTCACCGCTGACAAAAAGGTTGGATGATTCGAAGAACGGATTCGGAAAAACAGAAACCTCGTCAGGATTATTTTTTTCATTTACATCGGTAAGGTCAGGCACCAATTGAACATTCAACATGGTAAGATTTCCATTCGACAATACAACTCCATGGATGGTTTTGGTGATGTAGCCCGGTTTGGAATACCTCACCGAATAAGATCCGGCGACATGATAGCCTGTTTGATAAACCCCGGTAAAATCGGTACTGTCAATTAAACTCACCGATTGAATTTCGACATGAACCAGGTTGATCGGAAAGTTTGTCAAGCTGTCGGTCACAACTCCTTCGAGGAAACAAGCCCTTACATAATTCGGTGAAAGAACATACAACCCCGTTGTTTCGCCGGTAGCCAGGATATTTCCCGAAGGAAGGTATGGATCTACATCCCAGGAAAGCCCCGTCAATATTGGGAAATTTCCCACTTCCACCAGGTTGGATGGGCGGCTTGCATCCACGATGGTAACCTGGCTTCCATAGCAGGCATTCACAAGAAAATCGTTGAGCACTCTCACATTGTGCACTTCATCAAAATAATTTGAATTCACAATTTGTCCGACTGAATATTTATCCAGCAAACTGATGTTGTTGAGATCGGTAACGTCGAATGCTGCAAGCGGAGCATGGTTGTGTTCATCGGTGGTAAACAACGTATGGCTGTTGTCGGACAGCCAGGCATTGTGATTGAAATTCCCGGGGGTGGCTTGATTCGCAAGAAATACCGGGCTTGATTTATTGCTGATATCAAAAACAGAAAACCCGGCATTCAAATCACTGGTCCAGAGTGTATCGCCTCTGATAAAACTGTCGTGGCAATAGTTCAGCGTTTCCGCACCGACGTAATGAGGATTCAACGGATCCGCTAAATCCGCGATGATCACCCCTCTTCCGAGACTGAAAATATTATGGCCGTTGATGTAAACAAAGCCATTGTCCATTTCAAGAGTATGCGCCTTATGAAGTTGCCCGGCTATCAACCCGTCGCCATGCCAGTAATGAGCCGGTGCACTGTCAGGCAAATAACGCAGGTCGATGATCTGCAACCCATCGTTGATGCCGTTGGTATCGATTCCTTCTGTGGTTGCATAGGCAAAGCGTCCCCATGTTTTCACTTCATGCCAGAGGTTTGAAATACCGGGAACCTGTAAAATAAAATTGGGTGATGCAGGATTCGTTACGTCCACGATTGAAATTCCATGTTCGGTACCCACCAGGGCATATTCGTGGTTCAGTGAATCCACATAATGCCAGACTCCGGCGACCCTCTGCCCCGGGAAGGAAAGAAGAGATTGCTGTGTGAGG
Organism: Bacteroidota bacterium; assembly: GCA_026391945.1. Classification (GTDB taxonomy): domain Bacteria; phylum Bacteroidota; class Bacteroidia; order AKYH767-A; family 2013-40CM-41-45; genus JAPLDA01. The sequence goes on from JAPLDA010000071.1 coordinate 43,727, forward strand.
TTTAACTGAGCACTTGATGGTGTTTTGCACAGGATGAAACCTGCAAGCAGCCAGTAGATTTTTGACAGGTGTTTCCTAAAGAATTTCATTTGTTAACAGAAAGTCATGTAAAACTAATAAATCTTTTTCCTCCGGGATAATAAACATCTCGGCCGCTGAGCGGTGGGGAATTACACCCCAAGATCCCGATACCCCCCTCTATCAGGATCAATCCCCAGACGTTGCTCGGGATCAATCTCTCGACATTGCTCAGGACAGGTTCGACGTAATCGTTTCCGTGCACCTGCCAGGGCGAATTTCTAAAACGATAGTCATTGATTAAAACCGAATCTTCAGCCGGATATCGAGGTTTTGAAAATGTTTCAGTAGTGATCAACAAAATATTCCAACAGATTTTTGTTCATAATTAACGGTCGTTTTCAGCATCTCATTTTCTTCATCCTTGTATAAGGAGTAAGAAAAAAATAAAATGAACCCGAAAGAAATAAACAGCCTGATCAAACTGCTCGATGATACCGATGCGGAAATTTACCAGCAGATAGAAGCGAAACTGGTGACGATGGGAAAGGAAGTAATCCCGATCCTCGAAAGTGCCTGGAGCAGCTCACTGGATGCCCTGATGCAGCATCGCATCGAAAACATCATTCATAAAATTCAACTGGAAGAACTGCAACACGATGTTCGTGTGTGGGCGCATGCCGGCGGACATGACATCATCAAAGGAGCGATGCTGGTGGCGAAGTATCAATACCCGGATCTCAACGAAGAAAACCTGCGGGTGCAGCTCGACAAGATCACCCGCGATGCCTGGCTGGAGATGAACGACAACCTGACGGCGCTGGAACAGGTGAAAGTCCTCAACAGGATCTTTTTTGACATTCACGGATTCGGCGGCAACACCCAGAATTATCATGCGCCGCAAAATTCCTACATCAACATTGTGATGGAAACAAAAAAAGCGAACCCGCTGATGCTCTCCATCCTTTACCTGGAAGTGGCGCGTTCGGCCGGTGTTCCGGTGTACGGGGTGAATCTGCCAGAACATTTCGTGCTTTGTTACAAGGATGAAGAAGCCATCCTGCCCATTTTCACAGAAGAAAGTCAGCCGGGAATTTTGTTTTACATCAACCCGTTCAGCAAAGGCGATATTTTCGGGAGGAAGGAAATTGATAATTTCCTGAAGCAATTAAAAATAGAAGCGGATAAAAGTTATTACGAGCCCTGCACCAACCTCGAAATGATACAACGGCTGATCCGTAACCTGATGAATTCATACCACAAACTTGGATTCATGGAAAAAGTGGAAGAGCTGAATTTGCTGATGCGAGCGACGGAATAACGTTCAGAAAATTTTTAATAGTGTTTTTGCAAGGATGCAGAAGTAGTTTCCGATGGTCGGGTGATCGATGTATTTCATGTTCAGTATTATTTTATCCGGCATGATTTCTTCGACATACGTTTTAAGCGGATCGGTTGATTTCCCAAGCAATTCATTTTCATCAGCATATTCAATGGAAGCATAATCCGTGATTCCGGGTTTAACGGTGAGCACTTTGCGCTGCTTCTCAGAATACAAGTCAACATATTTCCTGACTTCCGGCCTCGGGCCCACAAGGCTCATCTGACCAACCAGGACATTCACGAGTTGGGGCAATTCATCCAGTTTGAATTTCCTTAGAAAATATCCGGCGCCAGTAATCCTTGGGTCTTTTTTACCCACCGTAATCTGTCCGGTTTTCTCTGAATCTATTCGCATCGTTCTGAATTTCCACAGAGTAAAATCCACCCCGTTCTTCCCTACTCTATTCTGCAGAAACAAAACTCCTCCTTTTGAACCGACGATCACGAAGACGGAAATGATTAAGAAGACAGGAGACAGAATGATCAGTCCGCACAATGAAAATAAAAGATCAAAAAAGCGAATAAGAAAGCTGTTCATTGTGGCTGCGGTGATCACCGCTGTAATTATTTTTTCGGCATCATCCAGTTGAAAATATCCTGGATCACATACAATGGTACATTACCTGTTTTATCGTACTCCGCAGGATTGCTTTTCCCCTGCCCTTCCTGGAACAGGTGATTCAGTTTCGGGTACAACTTAAACTGGATATTTTTTTTGCCGGTCAATTCCTTTTTCCACAGGTTGAAATCCTCCATGGGAACCTGGTAGTCACGTTCGCCGTGCAAGATATAAACGGGAATATTAGTTTCTTTCACAGCTTCCACCTGGTGATAAGCATTGAGATCGATCCAATAGGACTTAGGCAGCGACAACAGGTACTTCACCGTAGAATCGGATGCTGAAGCAGCATCGAGTTTCTTAATTTTATCGCGTTGGGATTTCAACGAATCAAGCATGACCTTCCTCCGTTCAGTGAGACTGTCCTTTGTGAAAATATATTGGGTTTGTTCATAGAGGATATCCTCCAGAGGGCCGGCATTGGCAGCGACCATGAACAATCCGGCAACTCCTTTGACCTGGGTAGCAATTCTTGGCAGCAACATGCCACCCATGGCATGTCCGAGAAGAAATATCCTGGAAGAATCAATGGCTGGATATTTTTTCAGAAACTGAACAGCAGCCACGGCATCATCCATGGTTTCTTCTTTCACGGTAAGCCGGCTCCTGTTGGAAGCCATCCTCCCGGTATAAACCCTGGATCTTTTGTCGTATCTCAGAACAGCCACTCCCTTGGTGGCTAAGCCTAAAGCAACGTCTTTGAACATTTTTGTTGAGCCAACCGTTTCATCCCGGTCATTCGGGCCGGAACCATGAATCAAAACCACGACAGGAAACTTTGAACCTTTTACGGGAAGCGAAAGTGTTCCGGGTAGCGTCAACTCTCCCGAAGTGATTTTTATTTCCTTTTCAATTACCCTGGTTGAATCATAATAAGCGGGCAACTTATAATGTTCGACAGGATGATTGGGAACAAGCGCCAGGCTGGTGATCTTATCTTTTTTACTGAAGACCAGTCTGAAATCGATGTTCTTTTTTTCAAACGACAGGAACTGTGTCACCACTGAAAAATTAGCTTCAATATTTTCCCGCACATCGTTTGTCTTCACATAAACACCGGACTGCTGGGTGATGCTTTTCCACACCTGGGAAATTTTTTCTTTTGGAAATCGTTTTGCGGCCGCCGAGTCAAATAACAAAAGAGCCTGTTCGAAGTCACCTTTCACGAACTGGTTCAGAACGGTTGCTGCGATTTCTTTCCGGCTGCTTTTTTTATCCTGCGCCATCACATGGAAACATGCAGTTGAGAGGAATAACAATGCTAAGATTTTTTTCATATTGAATTATTATTTTGATTTTATTATTTCATCAACAGATTCGCTGACCGCCATGATCACCTGTTCCACCTGGTTTTCCAATAAATCATAATAGACCGGCAAAGATATCTCATTGCTGTAAAGCCGGAACGTATTCGGATAATTTTTGATGTCGTAACCCAGCGACTTGTAAAACGACATCATGGGAACCGGAATAAAGTGAACATTTACTGAAACATCGCGGTTGAATATTTTTTGCAGGATGGCGTCACGTTGCTCTTCTGAAACGTTCTTTATTCTTAACGGATACAGATGATACGAAGACTCTAATTCGTAATTCGTAATTCGTAATTCGTATTTGGGTAAAATGGCCCATTCATATTGAGTCAGCGCTTCCGAATATTTTTCACAAATCCATTTTCTTTTTTTCAACGTGTCGTTGTCGTAACGCTTAAGTTCCACCAGTCCGATAGAAGCCAGAATATCGGTCATGTTGCATTTGTAACCGGCTTCCACAACATCGTAGCGCCAGTTTCCCTTTTGCGTTTTTGCCAATGCATCCTTATCCTGTCCGTGCAGCGCTTTCACACAAAGCTTCTGATAAATTTCATCGTTGTTAAAGGGCAACGGTAAATTCAGGGCAATTGATCCGCCTTCAGCCGTTGTCAGATTTTTCACGGCATGAAAAGAAAAAACAGAAACATCCGTGAGTGATCCCGTTCTTTTACCATGGTACCATGCTCCCAGTGAATGGGCGGCGTCCGACAGGATGAGAATACGTCCCAGCATTTTTTGTTCAGAGGTCGTTGTCGAAAATTTTTCTTTTATCTCTTTCTTTTCAACCAATGCCTGGATGGATTGGTAATCGCAAGGCATCCCGCCGAAATCGACAGGCATGATCACCTTTGTTTTCGAAGTGATCGCCTTTTCAATTTCAATTATGTTGATGTTGAAATCATCGTTCACATCTACAAATACCGGCTTCGCTCCACAGTGAATGATGACATTTGCTGTTGCTGAATACGTGTAAGCCGGCAGGATCACTTCATCGCCTTCCTTCACACCAAACCACCGGAGCATCAGTTCCAGTCCGGCTGTGGCAGAATTCAGGCATAAGGTGGCTTTGTTACCACAATATTCCGTCAGCTTTTTTTCAAACAGTTTCGTTTTCGGTCCGGTTGTAATCCAGCCCGACTTCAGCGTTTCAGTAACGGCGTCAATTATTTCCTGGTCGATGCGGGGAGGGGAAAATGGGATCATTATGTTGCTGGATCAGGTTTGGGTGATGCTGAATCAGATTGGGAGCGAAGGTAAAACAAGATATTAAATGCCGCGAAAAATAAAATTCCGTTCTGCTTTTCAAAAAGGCATTCCGTCATGCTGTTGAGGATGACAATGAGAAGAAAGAAAAAATAAATCCAGTCCCTGTTCTTAAAAGAAATTTTTAAGCCTGGATAATACATCAGGAACAAAGAAATCAACCCGATTAAACCCAATGCAACGAAGGTATTTAAAAACTGGTTGTGACAATTGAATCTTCCTGCAACACCGGCATTAAAATTATTTTCCCTGTAAATATTTTCCAGTTCGTCTTTAATATCGCCGGTACCAACGCCAATCAACGGACTTCGTTTTCCAAGGGCAATGGAATATTTCCATATTTTCATATGAAGGCCTGTGCTGTTTTCATTTTCTATAATTGGTTCTTCAATTTTATTCCCAGCCGGTTGAACCGGTTCTTCCTTTATTATGGACTTTACATCATTAAACCTGTTGACATGATTCAATAAATAAAACTGAACGAGAAACAATGAAACGAGAAACAAAAAAGAAATAACATACTTCCTCCCCCATTTAACATCCTGTTTAAACCGGTACAGTAAAAACACGAATACTGTGACAAATGCAACCACGCTGGCGGTGCGTGCAGAAAGCTGGATGATGGTGACGAACAAAAAGTAGCACAAAGAAATTCCGGCGATCTTTTTCACATGGGAAAGCACATCCCATTTCCGGATCAGTTCATCCGCCAGGAAAATGATAGCCAGGTTGAGGTACATTGAAAAATAGGAAGGATGCAAAAAATGCGAATAGTACGTGTAATAAAAATAATGCGGGCTTGGATTTGCCGAATAATTCCGGTAAGAAAAAAACAGGCACAATAAAGCACCTGCCGTACACCCGGAAACAAAAATCAATTTCAGTTTTGTAAATTGTTCTTTTGAAATGATAAGTGCAGGAAACAACAGCGGGCAAAGCAGGAATGACAACTTGGACTGAAGATCAAAAAAAGCAAAAGAAAAATTTGCTGTATAAAGAAGCCCGACCAAATGAGCCATGTAAAAAAATAAAAAAAATAAAATTTTTTTATCCTGTTTAATCACCGTAAAAGAAACCATTGCATCACCGCTAAAAAGCCACAGCAGCAGCATTGCGGCTATGCACATCACGGATACTGACTGAAAAGAAGGAAGGAAGAACAGGAACGCAGAAAGCAAATAGAAATATGCACGCTCCTTCATCCCCAGGTTGTTTATACAGCTAAAATTCATTAACTATTATCGCTATTGCACAGTGAAAGGATCGCATCCACTATTTTTTTACCGGCCCTGCCATCACCATACAACTGAACATCAAAAGAAAACTGTTTTGCTCTCATCGCTTCAAAATTTCTCAAAATGGAACCGGCATCGGAACCAGCTATCTTATTGTATCCACATTCCACCAGTTCTGTCCATTCTGTTTCGTCACGCAGCGTGACACATGGCTTCTGAAAAAAATAGGCTTCCTTCTGCAGCCCGCCACTGTCGGTCATTACCAACTTACAATGTTTCAGCAATTCAAGCATATCAAAATAACCAACGGGTTCTATTACGTCGAAGTTAAGTTTGATTTTATTGGTGTCCATAATTTTCCGTGTGCGCGGGTGCAATGGCAGAACAACAGGAATGGTTTCAGTAATCGTATTCAGCGCACTGATGATGGAAGCTAATTTTGAAACATCATCCGTGTTCTCTGCCCGGTGCAAGGTGCAAAGGACAAATTCAGAATTATTTAATTTTGAAATAATGGTTGATTGAAGGGACGCCTTTTCCTGGTAAAATAAAACCGCATCATACATCACGTCACCGGTGTTAAGAATGGAGCATCCGAACAAATGAAAAGCCTCGCGTTCCAGGTTCCTGACAGCTGTTTCGGACGGGCAAAACAAATGATCAGAAATCCGGTCCGTAACAATCCGGTTGATTTCCTCAGGCATCCGCATGTTATAACTTCTTAACCCCGCTTCCACATGTGCAAGCGGGATGTTTAACTTCCTTGCCGCCAGGGCGCCTGCCAGCGTTGAATTCGTGTCGCCATACACCAGCACGAGGCCAGGTTTCACATCCGCAATCACTTTTTCAACTTTCTCCAGCATTTGTCCTGTCATAGCTCCCTGCGACAGGCTATGAATGTTGAGGTGGTAAGCCGGTTCCGGAATTTCCATCTCCCTGAAAAATATTTCAGACATATTTTTATCAAAATGCTGACCGGTGTGCACGATGATTTCATCCAATAAAGAATGCCTGGAAATTTCCCGGCTTACAACGGCTGCTTTTACAAATTGAGGCCTGGCCCCAAGAACGGTAACAATTTTCATTCGCCTTTTTATAATTGATTAAAATCCACCCTCCGGATCAACAAACAGGAAATGATTTCATCTATGACTTTAAATTTTTTTCCAGGAAATTATGAATGGTCTCCTGGTCAAAATAATTTTGCTGAACCAGTGCTTCGCTGAAATATTTTTCATCCAGGTTTTTAGTACTTCCCTTAATGACACCAGGATTACCAACGACAATGGAAAAATCAGGAATCGATTTATTAACCAATGTCCCTGCCGCTATCAAACATCCCTTTCCGACATTCACACCGGGCATAATGGTTGATTTTGCTCCAATGAAAGTATACTCTCCGATACTGACCTCTCCATGTATATATCCGATCCGTTCAGCCTGGGATGTTTTGATGTAGCTGTCGCCGCCGTACAACCTGATGGCGATGTGGCTGCTGTGTGTAAAAATTCCGACCCATGCTCCAACCTGGCAACCGTCTCCAATGGTCACTTTATTTGAAGCATCAATGATTGAATAATGCCAGATCCAAACGTTATCCCCGATCTGCAAATTGTCTTTATTCAATATAACAACGGATGAAGATAACCTGGTGTTTCTCTTAAACCTTCCATCAGCTTTACAGTGATAACCATACACCATGAACGGTCTCGAAAAAACACTGAACAGGTTTTGAATGAATGAAATCATTCTTCCTGCCGGAGAAAAATATAGTTTCTTTTTTAGTTCCATGATTCAAAAATTATTTCCAAAGCAACTCCCATTACTGCTGAACATTTATTTTATACCGGATTAACGCAACACCATCAATCGTTATTTCATCATTGCCGCAATCCACGATTGTTGTTTTCAGGCGAAAACGATTTTTGTCAAAAATACATTCTATTACTTTCACTTCCGCCTTGTATGGCCTGTTGACAAACATTGGTTTTAAAAAATCCATGGTCTGAGATAAATAAATGGCTCCGTTGCCGGGAAAATGCATTCCGATTATTTTGGAAAAAACAGAGCCCGCCAAAAATCCATGCATGACCCTGGTTCCGAAAATACTTTCCGATGCATACGATTCATCCAGGTGAATGGGATTGAAATCGCCCGTCACTGTTGCAAATAAATTCACCTGCTCCTGTGTAAAGGAAAATGTCAGTTCAAAAGAATCATTTATCTCCATCTCAAATTATTTATTTCTTCATCAAACATTTTGCAAAATAATGGAAACTACTTTTTCAAGATTTGCAGCTTTGGATAAATTCTTAACGGAAAAGGCGAACCCGTTCCCTCCCATTTTTTCAAGTTTCTCCTTTGGTAAATTTACCATTTCCTTCATGCACGCTGACAATTGATTAATATTTTCCGGTTCCACCACGTAACCGCAGCCGGAATCTTTAATGCATGCAGCAGTATCGCTGCTTTCATCAACACATCCGATCACAGGTTTCCCTGAAAACATATAAGCAGCAAGTTTCGAGGGAATGGAACTTTTAGCGGCGCCTCTTTTCAGGGGGAGCAGCAGAACATCCGCTTCATCCTGCATTTCCGGAACCTTTCCATCCGGGACCTGCCGGAACTCGATATGAACATCCACCATACCGGCTGCTTTCTTTTCCAGTAATTCTTTTTGTGATCCGGAACCGGCAATAATCAAACGGCAGTTGGCCGGTTGAGCTGCAGCAAAAGCATCGAGAAGTAAATCAACACCGGAAGCAACACCCATGTTCCCAAGGTACATAAATGTAAAAGGATTTTCATTTTTTTTCGTGACGGGAGCTGACTTTCTGAAACTCATAAAAGAATTTTCATCCTGCCAGTTTCGCACAACGAATATCTTTCGCTGGTCTATTTTCCTGGTTTCAGCGAGGTATTGTTTCATCTGATCCGAGATGGCAATAATTTTAGTTGCATGCCTGAGTACAAACCGGTCGATCGGCAACAACAGGTAATTAAGCAACCTTCTGATGAGGGGAAATTTATTGGTCAATGATTCCGGGTAAACATCCTGTACATGCATCACTACAGGTATGTTGAATTTTTTGCAGGCGAGCACCGTGTAGTATTGTGCCAGCAGTGGCCAGGTATTCGCGTAAATTATTTTTATCGCTGCTTGATTCGCTGCTATGTATTGGTAACAGTATTTCCCGAAACTATAACTTTCAAAAAATCTACCCCATACATTTGATCCGGGACTGATAAAAGAATTTGCCACGACATGATTAAAATGACCGGCCGGTCCGGGTAAATCAAACATAAACCCAAATGGCCGTGAAGGCTTTGGGGAAATAACAGTAACAGGTGCTTTCTCACCAATGGCATCGGCGATATCATAGGACAGTTTAGCCGACACCACAGGTTCAGGAGGAAAAACAGCCGAAATAATTAAGTTCATTTTCATTTTACTGTCGAAGCGAAACAAACCGGGAAAATAATTACCCGGCCATGTAGTTTGACATCAGTTTTTTTTTGTTGTAAACGCTGTAACGGAAAACCATTTTCAGTATGTATTTTATGATTCCTTTTATCCCGGAATTATTGATAACAGAAAATTTTTCCAGGGGAATATTAAACCCGGGATCCAACTGCTTTACCTGATTTTCTGTTTCCATCAATTCGATAAAATAGGGAACATAGATATTATTGACGATTGCTTTTGCAGGCTCTCTCCATCCCAAATCCACCATATCCTTTTTAAAAAACCTTACATGATGAAAATGAAAAAACACAGCTTCAAAAATTGAATCCGAGGCTTTATCCAAAAAAAAGATCTGGTTAAATTTTCTTTCAACAAACTTGTATTGCTCTACATTCCAGGCCGCGATTCCCCCACCCAAATGCTGCAATACATGCACGCCTTTAAAACGGGTGGTCCAGTCATCCAGGTATTTCTGGTCGCCGAATTTGCCATCTTCATACCGGTTGTAACACCATTCGATGCAGGCATCCCGCCACCAGTGCAACGCCTCCATCCCGTTTTTATCATTCATAAACGTGATGAACTGTACGCAATAAATGCCCGAAGTTGAAACGCGGTTGAACTTTGGCGGGTAACGGTGCTCGGTAAGCAAGGTGGACTGATGGCCCATTTCGTCAAAAAGTATTTTCGGGTTTTGGTAAAAAAATAAATCAGCATCTATGTAAGTACAACCCGGAACATGAAATTTTTCAATCACATAAAGAATGGTTGATGGTGTGCACGTCCAGCAATATTCAGCTTTTGTCCGGCCCGGTTTTACAGCCAGCAGTTTCTCATCTTCAAATTCCTTTAACGAAATGATGGTTGCCTTTTTTAAGTAAAGCTTATTCAATAATTCAAAACTCTTTTCGTCAAAAGCAAAAATATAAAGATGAAAATCATCACAGGTATTTTCCAATGACCTGTACATGGTCAGGCCTTTCACCAGGTAAAAAGAATCGAACAGCGTACAGAAATTCAACATCAGAAATTTAATTTACAACCCGTTTAATTTTTCAGCAACGATGCCATGTCCTTACTCATTTCTTCCGCAGGAAGAATCAAAAACGATCATAGAGATACCTAACCCGTTTTTTTTCTTTTCAAAAAGAAAGCTTTAAACGCCCCATGTTTGATATGAATCGTTTCTTCCGTCTGGCAGTCAAAAATCAGATCATAATGTTCCAGCATTTTATCCAGGAATATTTTTTCATTCAGCAGCCAGCATGGATATTCGGCCTTGTAGATTTCCCCGGCAACTTTTTGAATGGTAATTTTTTCTGATCCCTGCAAAAGCAATGGCATCCTGTCGATGACAATGTACTCAAATCGTTTTGCAAAAACCATTTCCAGGAAGTCATACGGATTTTCAAGGTATTGAAGAACGGAAGATAAGAGTAAAACATCCACCCTATTTTCACTCATGCAGGTATCGATGTCATAAAAGAAATGCAGCTGTTCATCGGCGAAAGTGCTTTGTCCTTCCTTAACAAAATGAGGCTGTTCCACTACATTCCAGTTCAATAGTTCAAGCTCGGAAAACAAATTCCTGTTTTGGTAATAACTGCTTCCCAGTGAACCGCCAAAATCAAGGACATTCAGTTTGCTCCCATTATTTAATGCTACCAATGCAAGTGCTGACACCAGCGGAAATGAATAATGAATTGTATCAAAGAGGACTGAATCTCTTTCGTAAGTGGCTTCCCCGTTTTTCACTTTCAGCAGCGCACTTCTTACTTTATTAAAAATGGTTTCGGAATCGTAGCCGCTGCATTTTTTTTTCGCTTCCGTCCATGAAGAATAATTTCCCCGCCAGCCGTAGAGAGTGGCTGTAAGTTTCCGGGCGAGGAAGGGCGGGATAAAATCTTTGATCAGTGGTTTAATGTTCACGTGGCCTCAGGCAAATTTATTTAATTCGTTCGAAATAATTTCATTCATCCTTCCTGCCCTCTTTTCAATGGTATGTTCTGCCAACGTACGTTCCTGGCCGGCCATTGCAATTTTTTTCCTTTCATCAGGGTTATTCAACAGCCATTGAACTTTCCGGATACACTCATCAGGGGTTTTATAGGTAACAACCTCCTTCTCCAATTCAAACAGATCGCCCAGGTTTTCTTTCCAGTCGGTCACCAGGCAGGTTCCCACTCCTGTCGCTTCAAATAAACGAATATTCCCTGCACACTTTGTTGCAACTTCTCCGTGGCTGTTAAAACAAATTTTCGCTTTGGAAAGCAATTGAAACATTTCCATTCCGAAGACCGGAGGTTGGATACGGCTTATTAATTTATCGGAATAATAATGTACGGGGACATTTCCATACCCTTCATATTTTTTCAGCAACGGAATCATTTCAATGGTCCTTTCGAGCCGGAATTTCCTGAGAAACCTGATCAGCGCAAACACCATTTTTTTAACCGTATTTTTTCTTCTTGATTCAAGGTTACAGTATAAATCCATTTTGATGCCTGCTAAAAGTATTTTTTCAATACATTCAATACGGCTTTTATGAAAGCCGGATCCTGTGTAAAGAGACCCGGAAAATAAAAAATCAGATCCGTTAAAGTGGTTGTCCTTCTTTAGTTTTTCAAGAACAGTAGTGTCAAATCCATGATATAACAAATACGTTTTAATCCCCAGAGCATTCAACTCCTTTTCAAAACAGGGAATGCAGGTGAACATGATATCGAACAGCCTGAATTTTTCCTCCAGGATTGAATTATAAGGTGCGCAGATATGCCCGATGATCAATTTTATCGTGGGCACTTCCTTCAATAACTTTTCTTTCCATTCTTTGCTGACAATGGAGAAGTCATCTATCCAAGCCACATCCGGGCGGTAGTACTTTAATTGCTCAATGACTATGTCCCTTCCCGCTGTCTCTGCAGGTAGATTATTTTCCTTCTTCCACGTATTTTGAAGGACATCTGCATTGGAGATGATATCAAAAGCCATCACCCCCTGTTTATTTAAACTCCTGGAATAAGAACTGACGGTTTCAACAGAGTCACTGATGAGATGTTCGTATTGTTCGGAATATGATTTTTCCCCGATAGATGGATTGCACTGATAATAATTCTTTATATGCTGTGGATAATAATTGGTGACTCTTACAAAACGATAACTCATCATTGATTTAATTAAGCCGGTTTGAAATTACTGGATTTGAGAATCGTGATGCATAGCACAAGGAAGATCAGAATTCCACCTGTGATTAAACAGGTGAGCAAAGGTGTGCTCAAAATAATATAGATGCAGCAAAAAAACACTCCGTAATACCCGATGTGAATTTTAACTGTGTTAAAAAGACTGAACAGCAAACTGAAGATCACGGAAAACAGGAGTACTCCTGCATAACCGAGGTTCATGAACCCGTCGGATACAATTCCATTGTTCGCAAAAGCTGTTGGAGCACCCCAGTAAATTTTTGTAATCAGAAACCCGACAGGCATGTTATACGGACTATGTACAAAGTGCATGAAGAAATGGCTTTCGGCAAAGTAAAACGGGTGGCCGCTAAAAAAATCAAAATAAAACCGGGTCGTTAATGCAGGGATAAAAAGAAACCTGTTCACAAATGTTCCGGCCAGTATGGGCGATGCCAGTAGGAAGTTATCAAGGACAGGGAAAAGTGCAAAACAAATGATGACCACCAGGAAAAAATTGTTCAGCTTGGCAACCACATTCCGCCCGATATAAAAGAAAAAAACAACGATGATGGAGGTAAAGTAAACCAGCTTGTTTCCTGAGATAACAAACAGGTAAAGCAGAATGAGGAATAGCAATGTCATGATAAAATACTTCCTCCTGATCATGAAGAAAACCAGCGCGACGGGGATGATGGTCTTCGCTTCAAAATGGTAGAGGTAGGCTAAAATCCCCTGGAGCTTTTCTGAAAACATTTCCCTTGTCTCGTAGATCTCATTTAAGAGAAGTGTTTTCATGTGGATGTTCAGTTTGAAAGTGAACACAACCGGTATGATTAACACTATGGCTAAACCAATTACTATCCATTCTTTGTACCGTTCCCGGATATTGAAATCCGGAACAGTAAATTTTATATACGGAGTGATGAGAAAAAAAGAGACAAAGAAAGTATTCGATACAAATGGCCCTGGCGGGAAATTACTGAAGGAATATAAAACAGCATTCGGAATATAGAAAAAGAAAATCAGCAGCATGTAAATGGAATACAGGAACCGGCTTTGATGGTACATATTGAATGACATGACCAGTAAAAAAAGGAAACATAATTTTGTCACCAGGTACTTCCACACATTAAAGTCAGGAATAAAACCCATGTAGTCGTACCGCTTGGAAATATAAAATGAATAATACACTTCCAGGGAAATGTAAATGACTGCCACCAGCACTTTCAGCAGGAGAAATTCCTTTTTAACGATCAGTTTCATCTCAGTCATTTACACAGGAATTGGCAACTTGATATTTTTCTCATAGCGGCTTACGATCCGGTAAATCATGAAACAGTAAGCTGAGTGCATGCATATTTCGATCAGTACATAGATTTTTAAAAAGTCATAAATATCCTTTCCCCTGAAGAACAACAGCAAACAGATGGCTATAAAATACATGGTTTGCCAGGCGCTGTTGAGCCGGATTTTTTCGAATGTGATAAAAATGGATGAGAATGCCGAGCCGATAAAATTAAATACGAAACTGAAGACCATGATCCGGGAAAACGAACCCGACACTTCATACCTGCTTCCAAACACAAATCCAAACAACGCCGGGCCGAAGAGGAGGATGAAAATCACTTCCATAAAAACAACTGCGAGGAGTACATACAGAATATTCCTGACATCCTTTTTGATGCTTAATGAACGGTGCTTCTTTTCCGTTGTCTGCTGAAAAAAAACCTGCGAGATGGACGCGGAAATAAAAATCAATGGAATCGATAAGACCATTCTTGATAAATCCAGATAGCCAACCGTTTCGGTGGAATAAAATTTATTGATGAATAAAAACGGTAGCACGGATGCAGCGCTGCTCAGGAGCGTGGGAAGCACATTGTATTTCGGGAAGTCGCTGTATTTGATCCTGACAAATCCCGTTTTTTTTCCTGATAAAAATTTTAAAGTGAATTTATTTTTCAGCAACTGCCTCATGCCTGCATAAACGTTGGCGAAATTTCCTGCCAGGTCGCCGAGGAACAATCCTCCCGGAATTTTAAAAACTCCTGCAACAGCCTGGATCATTCCTTCAATTCCCCGCCTCACAATTTTGTTATTCGCTGATGCTTTAAACGCTTTCTGCCGGATCAGCCAATAGTTCATGCTTTGATAAATGCCGAAAGCGGCAGTAGCAAAAGGAAGGAAATACAGGTAACCGGAATATTTTACCGGGAAATTAATCAGTTGCACCAAATCATCTTTCAAAAACAAGAGGGCAGCAAACAGCAGGAATGAAAAAATAATATTGATGCGCGCGGCCAGCGAAAGAATGTTTGCTGCAGCCACATCGTTTTTAGGCAACACAATAGCCGCTTCGTATCTCAGCGATGACACAATGGTGATCATGCCAAAGATCGTCAGGTACACAGCCATGGCCCCGAAATCTTCGGGTGAATATATTCTTCTCAGAAATGGCTGCAGGAGGATCGGAATGCTTTGCGCCGCAACCGTGCCGAAAATCAATACAAAGGTGTTTTTAGTAAACTCAGATCTTAATGAAAATCTTTTTAACATGCCGTGTGAGTATTCTGAAAATGATCCTTTATTATTTCCTTCGAACGAAGTTCAGCAGGTAACCAGTGATAAACCCAAGGACAATTCCAAGGAAACCAAAGCCCAGTACATTCAAAACACCTTCCCTCGAATTGCTCACTAAAACCGGGACCGGATAAACAGGTATGAAGTTTACGATCTTTTCAAAGAATATTTTTTTTTCTAGTTCCTGTTTTTTTTCAAACAGTTCAACATTCTTCTGATGTCCACTTTGCTTACCTGACGTATCCGGCGAAGTCATTTGCAACGTTAAAACGGAAAGTAACTGCTGTTCCTGCTTCCACTGGAATGAAAATTTTTCGCTGAGATCCCGGATGGAGTTCAGGTAAGCCGTCAACGAAGTCAGTACGCTATCGACGGCAGAAGAATCGAAAACTTCGATCGTTACCTTCAGCCGGGTTTCGTTGTTGTTGTTGGCTTCTACTTTTGATTTGATATTTCTGAATCCCGGAAAGCCAATGTCATTTACCTGTACATTTTTGTTCTCCCTGTTTAAGGGAATGTTGTTTATTATTTCACCGAGAATTTCATTTGAAACAACTGATGTCCCTGCAATGAAATCCTTCCTGAAAAAAGATTGGTACTCCAGCGGATGAGTGAAAAGATTGCTGATTCCAAATAGTATTCCCGCCCCAAAAAAAGTAAGGATGACTACTTTTCTTTTTTTAAAAAACCGGTACCCGTTACCGATCAGTTCCCATAAGTCGATCTCGGTGTTACCGGAATGTTCGATGCCATCCATGCTGCCGGATTTATTTTGCATAATTCACCGACCTCGTTTCCCTGATCACGGTAACCTTCACCTGGCCGGGATACGTCATCTCCGTCTGAATTTTGTTGGCGATGTCGAACGAAAGAACTTCCGCCTGCTTGTCGGTGATTTTTTCACTCTGAACAATCACACGTAATTCCCTTCCGGCCTGGATGGCAAATGTTTTTTCAACACCGGGATACGAAAGCGCCATCGCTTCCATGTCTTTGAGACGTTTGATGTATGAAGCAACCACTTCGCGCCTTGCACCCGGACGGGCACCTGAAATGGCATCGCAGACCTGTACAATCGGTGAGATCATGCTGTTCATTTCAACCTCGTCGTGGTGAGCGCCGATGGCATTGCATATCTCCGGATTCTCCTTGAATTTTTCCGCCAGCTTCATCCCGAGAATTGCATGCGGTAATTCCGGCTCATCATCAGGAACTTTCCCGATGTCGTGAAGCAATCCCGCACGCTTGGCGAGTTTTTGATTGAGTCCAAGTTCCGCCGCCATGATAGCGCACGGGTTGGCCACTTCACGGGAGTGCTGCAATAAATTTTGTCCGTAGGAAGAACGGTATTTCATTCTGCCGATCATGCGGATGAGTTCCGGAGCCAGTCCGTGGATACCCAAATCGATGGTCGTGCGTTTTCCCACTTCGATGATTTCATCTTCCAGTTGCCGTTTTACTTTGGCCACCACTTCTTCAATACGTGCAGGGTGAATGCGGCCATCGCTCACGAGTTGGTGCAGCGCAAGCCGTGCAAGTTCCCTTCTCACCGGGTCGAAACAGGAAAGGATGATGGACTCCGGTGTGTCGTCCACAATGATTTCAACTCCTGTAGCTGCTTCCAAAGCACGGATGTTTCTTCCTTCACGACCGATGATCCTTCCCTTCACCTCTTCATTCTCGATGTTGAAAACGGTCACGGCATTTTCGATGGCATGCTCCGTGGCCACGCGCTGAATCGTTTGTATGATGATCCTCTTCGCTTCCTTGTTGGCGGTGAGTTTGGCTTCCTCCATGATGTCTTTGATGGAAGACATGGCTTCTGTTTTTGCTTCCGCCTTCAACGCTTCCACCAGTTGGGTTTTCGCCTGGTCGACACTGAGGCCGCTGATTTTTTCGAGCTGCTCCACCTGCCGCTGGTGAACTTTTCCGAGTTCTTCTTTTTTTGCTTCGAGGATCTGGAGCTGGTGTTTCAGGTTTTCCTGGAGCGTTTCGTATTCCTGTTGTTTGCGCTGCGACTGTTCCATCTTCTGCGACACAGCCGCTTCTTTTTGCTTGATGCGGTTTTCAGCCGCATTGATATTCCTGTCCTTCTCAGAAATCACTTTTTCATGTTCTGTTTTCAGCTGAAGGAATTTTTCTTTGGCTTCCAGGATTTTGTTTTTCTTGAGTACTTCAGCTTCCGATTCGGCTTCTTTCAGGATGCTTTGTGCTTTCGATAAAGCGGCATCGTCTTTTGCTTTCATTGACCTCTTCACCACAATCCATGTGACGATGATGCCCACGACAAAGGCTGCCAGTCCGATTACAATATTGATTACGTTGATGTCCATAAATTATTAATATATGTTTTACAAAAATAACTGACCCGCAGAGCGGGGTATTGACCAGATCCCTCGACGTTGCTCGGGATTAATTCGACTTAATGATTTCAGTTCACCGCCAACGGCGAGTTTCTGAAATCATAGTCTCATTAATAAAAAACCCGCATTAATACTGAGCGACCATTAAAACCCCAAGAGATATGGGTGGAGTTGCTTGATTCTTCTGACTTCTGCCGTTAACATTCCGGATCAATCCGGAATGATCCGCCTGGGGCGAATCGCAGCCTGTCATCGAAACCGGAAAGCTATTCTCCAATGGTATCGAAGTGTTGAGTTTTTTAAGTGAATCTCAGTACTAATGCGGGAATGCATTATTAAGTTTAAAGTTCAAAGTTGAAAGTTAAAACAGCAAACTTTATAACTGAGAACCGGGAACTAAAAACTATTTACTATTCAAAGAACGTTTCCTTTAAGAAGAATGCTGTTCACCGGCAAGATAATCGTCAATGACCGAACCCAGCTTATCCAGCTGTGTTATGATCTGTTGTGTATGATCTTCCTGCTTCGAACCTTTTTTATGTTGACCCATCGATTCCGATGCAAACTGCAAGGAGCACATGGCGAGAAGGTCTTGTTTGTCCTTCACCGCATAGTTGTCTTCAAACTCCTTGATGCACTTGTTCACTGATTGTGCAGCATGAACGACTTTTTCCTCCTCATCTTTGGTGATGCGAAGAGGATAAGTCCGGTTAGCGATAGAAACTTTTACTGATAGCAATTCTCCCATTGGGATTGATTCACTTATTATTTTGCGTGTTGATCAGCATGACACTTCTGTCGATTTCGCCGATCATCTCATTGATCTTCTGTTTCATCCCGGTAATACTCCTGTGGCTGCGGTTTCTCTCTTCTTCCTTCAGGTTCAGCATCCCTTCTTCGATGCGAAGGTGGCGCTGTTTTTCCTCGTCCAGTTCCAGTTCCAGTTTCCGGTTTAACCCCACCAGTTTTTGATTTTCTGATTTGAGTTCTTTATGCAAAGATATTAATTTTTGAATCCGCCTTTCGAGCTCATCAAATTTTGTTTTCAGTTCGGGCATGACGTCTGTTTTTTAATACAGCGGGTAATCAACTGCCACCGCTTGTAATAGTAAGTACAAATAACAGAAAAATATTTGAATCATCACATAAATTATTAACACCCATTGTTCACATTATCAGGAAAATGGATTATTGGGGTGAAGTGACAGCAGGCAGTCGGCTATCTTCAGTTCACAGTCGGCAGTCAAACTACGGACTGTGAACTGAGGATTTTATTATTACTTCTTTCCGAATACATTGAGCTATACTCACGTTAAATTATTTTCTTTGCGCACATGAATAAGAGAAACTTCTTTACACTTTTGATTCTGACCATGATGTCGGCTCAATTGGAAGCACAGCATAACACGAAAAATTATTTTTCTGCTCCCCTCGACTCTACCCTCAGGCTGATCGGGACATTCGGGGAAATCCGCCATGATCACTTTCACTCCGGCATCGACCTCAGCACCGATCAGCAGGAAGGAAAAAATGTACATGCCGCCGCAGATGGTTATGTGTCAAGGATTAAAATTGCTGCTGGAGGATTTGGAAAAGCCATTTACATCACACATCCAAACGGAATGGTAACGGTGTATGCTCATCTCAAAAAATTCAGAAACGATGTTCAGCAATATGTCGTTGCTCATCAGTATGAACAGAAATCATATGAAATCGAACTTCCGCTTAAACCTAAAGAGTTCAAAGTCAAAAAAGGAGAAGTCATTGCCTTATCAGGAAGTTCCGGTGACGTGAGCGGGCCTCACCTTCACTTTGAAATAAGGGATGGCGCTACGGAAGAACCTGTGAACCCTTTGCTTTTCGGTTTTGAAATTCAGGATACCATACCGCCGGTGATTTCGGCCATCAGAGTTTTTCCGGTTCCCGGACAGGGAATCCTTAGTAACAGCGACACGGCAGCAGATTACTATGTTCAAAAATATGATAAGATGAATACGATCAATACACCAGACAACATCCAGGTTTTCGGGAACATAGGCTTTGGAATTGAAGTGACCGATTACGAACAAAATTCGGAAGCTGCTTTGGGTATTTATTCTGTTCAGTTGAAAGTAGATTCGACCATCGTGTATGAGTATAAAATGGATAAGTTCAATTTCAATGATACGCGTTATGTGAATGCACACATAGATTACGCTTCACGCATCCGGAACAACCTCACCATACAACGATGCTTCCGGCTTCCGGGAAATCATCTGAAAATTTATCCCGACACCAACAAAAGAGGGTATGTGAATTTTGCAGATGACGCAGCCCACAATATTGAATTCACCACCAGCGATTTCAACGGAAACAAATCAACATTGATTTTCCCTGTTATCAGCAACCCGTTGTTCGCCCAGTTGCCGTACGAGCCGGTTCCGGAGGGAGCTGTCCTCGTCACGCCTTTCAAAGGAATTGCCATTCATAAACCCAACGTGGAGATTGTGATTCCGACTGGTGCCGTGTATGACAATTACCAGTTTCTTTCTTCCGAATCTCCTCTCCGGGAAAACATGATCACACCCGTTTATCATGTTGGCGACAAAACGGAAGCGGTACACAATGCGATCACGGTCGGCATCAAACCTGAACATTTTCCTGATTCGATGAAGGCAAAAGCTGCGATCATTTCTTTTGACCGGTACGGAAACCAAACCTATGAAGGAGGAACCTGGAAGAATGGATTTCTTACGGCACAGGTCAGGCATTTCGGTGACTTTACGATGGCTTTGGATACCACTCCTCCATCCGTCACGAAAGAATATTTCCCGGCTGATCTGAACAGTTCAAGAGGAGCGCTGGTTCAGTTTACAGTGACGGATAACCTTTCAGGAATAAAAGATTATTATGCTGAAGTCGATGGTAAATGGCTGCTGATGGAATACAATAAGAGAGAAAATCTCATCAGCGGCGACATTTCTGCTTTCCCTCAGAACAACCAGCATCACATCGTTGTAAAAGTGACGGATGAAAAAGGAAATGAAAGGACGTTGAGTGATTCATTTTATTATTAGACGATGGTGACGGTGGGGTTTCAGGAAAAGGAGTCAAGAACCAAGAGGGAAGAATCAAGAGTTAAGAATTAAGAAACGGGAGACGATGAACAACGGACGATGTCAGACAGTGGACAATGGTTAGTAGTCTTTCAAATAAAAAAAAATTCGATGAAAGAATTCATGTTCCTCATCCGGAATGCAGGAGATCAGAAATCTGCACATGCTCCCGGCCAGCACAGGGAGTTCCTGGAAAAATGTGAAGTGTATATCTCCACTCTGAAAAAAGAAGGGAGACTGATCTCAGCACAGCCGGTGGAAAGGCAAGGAAAGATCATTTCAGGATCAAATGGAAAATGGAAGGAAGAACCTTTCACGATTAAAAAAGAAATGTGGGTTGGATATTATCACATCCTCGCCGACGACCTGGAAGAAGCTGTTGCCATAGCGAAAAAAAATCCCGAATTTGAATACGGAACAATGGCCAGCATCGAAGTCAGGCCGTTAAAGATGATGGAAGTGACGACGGGGTTTGTGTATCCATCAATGCCCAGGAATTAATTCGTGGCATTCACCCCTTCACCATCGTTTCAAATTTGTTGAGTGTTGCCTTGCCCACGCTCACGAGCGGAAGCCGCACATGTTCCGAACAAATGTTCATCACACTCAGCAAACCTTTTACTCCGGAAGGATTTCCATCCACGAAAATGGCATGCGTGATTTCCATCAGTTTGAAATTCAGTTTACGCGCTTTGTCGAAATTTCCTTCCATGGCATTTCTCACCATTTCAGAAAAATCTTTGGGATAGGCATTGGCAATTACTGAAATCACACCATCACCTCCACAGGCAATCAAAGGAAGTGTTAGCGCATCATCCCCGCTGATAACAAGGAAATCTTTTGGTTTGCCCTTCAGGATGCGCATCACTTTCTCGAGGTTACCGGAAGCTTCTTTGATGCCGACGATGTTTTTTATTTCATGAGCCAGTTCCAGAGTCGTTTCTGCATCGATGTTGCTCCCCGTACGTGCCGGAACATTGTATAAAATAACCGGAACGGGAGAAGCATTCGCAATCGACTTGTAATGCTGAAATATTCCGCGTTGCGATGGCCTGTTGTAATAAGGGCTTACAGATAATAGCGCATCCACTCCTTCGAAGTCACACTCTTCGATCATGTTCACCAGTTCCTGCGTATTGTTTCCGCCGAGCCCAAGCACCACCGGTACACGTTTATCATTTACTTCAACCACAAAATCCAGCACGGCTCTTTTTTCATCACGGGTAAGCGTAACCGATTCTCCTGTAGTTCCCAGCGGAACGAGGTATTCGACTTTCTGATCAATACATCGTTCAATCAGTTTTTTGAACGATTTGAAATCGATGTTTCCATCCTTATGAAAAGGAGTCACCAGTGCCACACCGGTTCCTCTGAGTTTATTGATGTTCATGGCTTGTTTTTATTTGGCGTAAATAATTCTCAACCTCTTCAATAAAATTTTTGATTCCGGGCTCCCCTTTCACATGGATCATCATGTCGTAACAAACCACGTTCTTTTTATCAAACCGCCCCACCCTGAACCGGGCATGTGAAACGGCTGCGATGTAACGAAGCGGGAAACACTTGTTGTTGGTGAGGTTGACGAGGATATCAAATTTTTCATTGATAAAATTCGTGACGATCGGGTTGTCGGGAATCATCTGCCAGTTTAAATTTTTCCGGGTGAAGAAATCGAGTCCGTACTGGGCAAACTGGCTGGGAGGCAATTCTTTTTTATCGACAAAACCGAGCGCCAGGATTTCCTTCTGCATGCCTCTCACTGTTTTTACATACTGCTTCACCACTTCATAGTTGTAGTCGTCCGTAGCATCATAAAGCAAACCGATTTTTTTTGCTTCATCAAACCCCACCGTTTCACGTTTGTGTTTGTTCTTCTGAATCTCTTTCCTGAACTGAATGTTCGCAAATACAGTTCGTATGTTTTTCGGGAAACTCATTTTTTATTGCGATAATTTTTTGATTCGCTGATGAACGTTGGCGAATCAGTGAATCAATTTTAGAAATTCCTTCTCATCCATCACTTTTACATTCAGCTTTTTTGCTTTTTCCAGTTTACTCGGACCGGCTTCGTCGCCGGCCAGCAGGTAATCTGTTTTTGCTGAAACACCGCTCTGGTTCTTCCCTCCATGCTGTTCGATAACCTGTTTGATTTCGTCGCGGCTAAAGTCAGAAAAAACTCCTGATACCACAAACGATAATCCGTTCAATTTACTACTAATTTTCTCAGGAATGGAATCCGCGGAAAGTTTCATTTTCAAGCCGGCTTCTTTCAACTCTTCCACCAGTTTCCTGTTCCTCTTTTCTTTGAAGAAATCAACGATGCTTTCCGCGATCTTCTCTCCTATTTCTTCCGCATGCATCAGCTCTTCTTCGGTAGCGATGCTGATGGCATCCATGCTCTTAAAATGGAATGCCAGTTTTTTTGCCACCGTTTCGCCGACATACCGGATTCCGATGGCATACAAAACACGTTCGAACGGTATTTCTTTGGAGGCTTCGATCCCTGCCAGGATTTTCTGAACTGATTTTTCCTGCAAAGAAATTTTCTTTGACTTCTCCCCTTCCTCACCTTCGATGATTTTCTCAAGTCCAAGCATCTGCTGATGACTCAGCCAATACAAATCAGCGGGAGTTTTAATCAGACCGTGGTCGTAAAGCATTTCCACCTTTCCTTCTCCAAGACTGTCGATGTCCATCGCCCTGCGGCTGATGAAATGCTGAATCCTTCCTTTGATCTGCGGAGGACAACCCAGTTCATTCGTACAGTAATGAAGCGATTCGCCTTCCTTCCTCACCAATGCTGTTCCGCATTCCGGGCATTTGGAGATATAGCGGACAGGTTTGGAATTTTTATCTCTCCTTTTCAGATCCACCTCTGTGATTTTCGGAATGATCTCTCCGCCTTTTTCAACGAAAACAAAATCCCCGATTCTCAAATCCAGTTTTTCAATCTGGTCGGCATTGTGGAGCGTGGCTCGTTTCACAGTTGTTCCCGCCAGCAAAACCGGATGAAGATTGGCGACGGGTGTAATCGCTCCTGTGCGGCCCACCTGGTAAGAAATTGAAAGCAACTGCGTGGAAACACTTTCCGATTTGAATTTATAAGCGATTGCCCAACGCGGCGACTTGGCGGTAAAACCAAGATCACGCTGTTGACGGAGTGAATTGATTTTAATAACGACACCATCCGTTTCATAAGGAAGATCGTGACGCGCTTTATCCCAATGGAGAAGGTATTTCATCACTTCATCCATTGACTTGCAGAGTTTGTAATGATCACTCACTTTAAAGCCCCACTCTTTTGCTTTCTTCAACGATTCCTCATGGGTTTTAAACCCGGGATTTTCACCGAGAAGAAAATACAGGAAACAATCTAGGTTTCTTTTTGCAACGACTGAAGAATCCTGCATCTTAATGGTTCCGGAAGCCGCATTGCGCGGGTTCTTCAGCAGCCTGTCTTCAATTTCCGAATCATCGTAACCATCTTCTTTCAACTGTAGGCGAATCTCTTTGTTTATTTTTTCGAACGACTTCAAAGGCATCATAATTTCGCCGCGGATTTCAAATTCATCCGGCCAGTCCCCATCCTTCAGTTTTAACGGAATGCTTTTGATGGTTTTCACATTCGTGGTCACATCATCTCCCTGAACGCCATCGCCACGGGTTACAGCCTGCACCAGTTTACCATCGGTATAATGCATGCTGATGGACAACCCGTCGAACTTGAGTTCACAGACATATTCAAACTCATCACCAATCGCTTTGCGCACACGATCATCAAAATCACGGAGTTCTTCTTCACTGTAAGTATTCCCAAGAGAAAGCATCGGGTATTTGTGCTTTACCGCTTTGAAGACCTTGGTAATTTGTCCGCCGACGCGCTGTGTCGGGGAATCGGGCGACGCATAAAAAGGAAATTCCTTTTCCAGCCTGATCAGTTCTTCCAGCAATTTATCAAACTGGAAATCGCTGATGGTAGGTTTATCGAGAACATAATAGTTGTAATTGTGTTCGTCGATTTCCTTCGACAACTCTTCGATTCTTTTTTTCGCCTGTGATTCAGTCATGTTTTTTTTTGATGTGGTAAAGATAAGCGGTCTGATTCTATTTGGGATTTTTGGATTTGGGTGATAAGTTGATTGGGTTGATTCAGTAAATTGAGTACATGTCCCTTCTCTTGATTCTTGCGTCTTGATTCTTTAATCTATTTTATAGCCGCCTTCACCATCCTGTCTTTCCCATTCAGGTCCTTTCTCACTTCAACTCCGACAAACCCCTTCTTCATGAGTAATCGGACAACTGCTTTCCCTTTCGCTTCATTGATTTCAAAATAAAGTCTGCCGCCCGGTTTCAACATCTTTAGAGCCAGTTCAGCTATCGCATCATAAAAAATCAATGGGTTGGTGTCCTCGACGAACAAGGCAAGATGAGGTTCAAAATCCAGCACCCGTGCATTTATTTTTTCTTTTTCACTTTCTAAAACGTATGGCGGATTGCTGACGATGATATTGAAAGAAGATTCCAGATTTGAGATGTGAGATGTACGGCGAAGTACGTCTTCTTCAATAAATTGAACTTCGCTTTGGTTTAACAGTGAATTTTCTTTTGCCAAAGCAAGAGCTCCGGGTGAAACATCAAGTGCGGTTACCTTTGCATCCGGAAATTTTTTCTTCAGTGAAATGGCAATGCATCCGCTGCCGGTGCAAACATCGAGGACATCGAATGGGAATTTCCGGATGTCAGATTCCGAATCCCGTACGATCCAGTCGACCAATTCTTCCGTTTCCTGCCGTGGGATCAAAACGTTTTCATTGACCATGAATTTCATTCCATTAAACCAGGCAAAACCCAAAGCATACTGAACCGGTCGGCCTGTTTTCAATTCTGAAAGAACCTGTTCAAACAATTCCTGTTGATTGCCGGGTATGGTCTCATCTCTTTTCATGACAAGATCCGTTTTCGAAAAACCTGCCAGGTGTTCAAAGACAAGAAAAATCACCTGCGACAATTCTTCTTCGCTGTATAACTCTTTCAGCAATTCCCTGAACTTCCTAATCATCACATTCACTTTCATGAAAGCAAAGAAACTAAATTCATGGTCAACATGATACTCCAAAGCTAAAACCTCTTTCCTATCTTCGCGGCAATGAAACCGGATGAAGTGTACATGCAGCGTTGTCTTGAACTGGCTTCCAACGGACTGGGCAAGGTGGCTCCCAACCCGATGGTTGGTGCGTTAATCGTTCATGAAGGTAACATCATCGGCGAAGGATTCCATCAGCAATATGGAAAAGCTCATGCTGAAGTAAATGCCATCATGGATGCCGTTTCAAATCATGGAGAAGACATTTTAAAACACACTATATTATATGTAAACCTGGAACCTTGTGTTCATTTTGGGAAAACTCCTCCCTGCACGGATTTAATCATCTCCCAAAAAATTCCCAAAGTGGTGATCGGAACCATCGATCCTTTCGCAAAAATAAACGGAGCCGGAATAGCGAAACTGGAAAACGCAGGCGTTGAGGTTATAAAAAATGTTGCAGAAAAAAATTGCCTTGAACTCAACAAACGTTTTTTCACCTTTCATTCGAAACAACGTCCTTATATCATTTTGAAGTTTGCAGTAAGCGCAGACGGTTTTATCGCACCGGAAAAAATGAACGCTGAAAACAAATGGATCAGCAATGAACTTTCACGGCAACTGGTTCATAAATGGAGAAGTGAAGAACAGGCGATCATGGTTGGAACGAATACCGTCAGGATTGATAATCCTTCTCTCACTGTGAGGAACTGGCCCGGAAAAAATCCTCTTCGCATCACCATCGACAGAGAACTGAAACTGGACAGCGCTTTTCATTTGTTCGACAACTCCGCACCCACTCTTGTATTCAATAACGTAAAGAATGAAGTGAAGAAAAACATTGAATGGGTAAAAATTGATTTTCAAAAACCTGTTCTTCAGCAAGTCCTGGATTCGTTGTATGGTAAAAATATTCAATCTGTCTTGATCGAAGGAGGAGCACAATTGCTTCAATCGTTTATCTCGGAGAATTTATGGGATGAAGCAAGGATTTTTACCGGCCATCAAACGTTCGGCAGCGGAATCAAAGCGCCGGTGATTCATGGAACGATGATTTCGGAAATTCGGATTGCATGCGACCGGCTTAGAATAATGAGGAAAGAATAATAGAGACAATCAGACCACTGACCATCGGACCAATCCTCGCATCTACACATTTTCCAATCAGCAAATCATCACCTCAACCCATCAGCCAATCAAAAAATGAAATTACTTAAACGACTCTGCTCCATTCACGCACCATCAGGAAATGAAGGTGCGATGACAGCTTTCCTTCTTGAATACATCCATCAGCATCAGGCAAACTGGAACACACAGCCAAGGATTTATTCGGGAAATGATTTTCAGAACTGCATCATTTTAGTTTTCGGAGAACCACGAACGGCAGTGTATGCGCACATGGATAACATCGGGTTCACGGTTCGTTACAACAATCAACTGGTTAAAATCGGAAGTCCACATTTTGAAAGCGGGGTTTCTCTTGTGGGTTCAGACGCGAATGGAAAAACAGAATGCACCATCACCATCGATGATGAGAACAGGATTTTCTACAAAGCAACCCGGGAAATCGAACGCGGAACTGATTTATCTTACAAACCGGAATGGCGTGAAGATGAAAATTTTGTTCAGTGCTGTTATCTCGACAACCGTCTTGGCGTATGGAATGCGCTGAAACTTTGTGAATCTCTAAAAGACGGAGCTGTTGTGTTTTCCTGCTGGGAAGAACACGGCGGCGGAAGTGTTCCTTATCTTTCCAGGTTCCTGTTTGAAAAATACAACATCCGCCGTTCGCTGATCTCTGACATCACCTGGATCACGGAAGGCGTGGTTCACGGCGAAGGTGTGGTTATTTCCATGAGGGATTCCGGAATTCCAAGACGGATATTTATCGATAAAATTATTTCATTGGCGAAAGAAAGCCACATTCCGTTTCAACTGGAGGTGGAAGCTTCGGGAGGGAGCGACGGTACAGAGCTTCAGAAACAACCTTATCCCATCGACTGGTGTTTTATCGGAGCAGCAGAGGACTTTGTTCATTCTCCTGACGAGAAGGTGCACAAGAAAGACATCGAAAACATGGTGAACATGTACCGGTATCTTATGGAACATTTGTAGCGCCTGAAAATCACTTGTGTTTTCATTCTTATCTTTGAATCCCGGTTATCAAAACTGATTTATGAAAGATCATATTTTAATTATCGATGACGAGGATAAACTTCGAAGCCTGCTGGCGCGTATTGTTTCGCTGGAAGATTTTTCAGTGAATGAAGCATCCGATCTGAAATCCGGTTTAAAGAAATTATCACAGGAAGAATACCAGGTAGTGATTTGTGATGTGAAGTTGCCGGATGGAAATGGCATTGAAGTGACACAAAAAATAAAATCACTACACCCGTTTACGGAAGTGATCATACTCACTGCCTTCGGTGATATTCATGACGGCGTACAGGCCATGAAGAATGGCGCTTTTGATTACCTCGTCAAAGGTGATGACAACGAAAAAATTATTCCCCTGATTTACCGGGCTTCAGAAAAAGCAAAACTCCACCAGCGTATCCATCAGTTGGAGAAAAAAGTCAGTACCAGATACGGTTTCGAAAATATTCTCGGATCATCAAAGGCAATCGTGGAAGTGACGGAACTGGCAAAAAAAGTTGCTGCTACGGATGCCACTGTTTTACTTTTGGGAGAAACCGGAACCGGGAAAGAAGTTTTTGCACAGTCCATTCATTACGGGGGAGCAAGGGGAAATAAAAATTTTGTCGCAGTTAACTGTGCTGCCATCAGCAGAGAAATTCTTGAAAGCGAATTATTCGGGCACCGCGCCGGATCCTTTACCGGGGCTGTCAAAGACAAAAAAGGATTGTTTGAAGAAGCGAATGACGGAACCATTTTCCTCGATGAAATCGGTGAGATGAGCCTGGACCTTCAGACAAAACTACTGAGAGTTCTGGAAACAAATGAATACATGATGGTGGGAGACACGCGGCCGACGAAGGTGAATGTGCGTATCATTGCTGCTACAAACCTTGATCTTGCAAAAGAAGCTGACAAGGGAAATTTCAGAAGTGATTTGTTTTACAGGCTTGCTGTTTTCCAGATTCACTTACCTCCTTTGCGGGAACGAACAGAAGACATTGAAATCATGGCTGATTATTTCCTGAATTTTTTCGCAGCGAAGGTGAATAAGCCTGCTCCGAAAATGAGTGTTCCTTTCCTTGACAAACTCAAAACATATCCCTGGAAGGGCAACATCCGTGAATTGAAAAATATCATGGAACGAACCCTCATCATGTCTGCACATACGGTTCTTGCAAAGGAAGACCTGCCCGCCGATATTCTTCATTTTCAGTCTTCCGCAACAGGAACTTTTGATCTCTCATCTGTGGAAAAACAACACATCCTGAAAGTACTTTCACACACCAAAGGAAATAAAACAGAAGCCGCACGATTGATGAACATCGGCCTCACGACGCTTTACAGGAAACTGGAAGAATATAAAATCCACTGACGCTACTGAAAACTTTTTTGCTGGATGATGTAAACAAAAATACCGGCGAGGAAGCCAAGCAGTGCGATCCAGCTTATTTTTTTAAAGTACCATCCAAAACTTATTTTCCGGATTCCCATCACAGCCACCCCGGCCGCAGAGCCGATGATGATGATGCTTCCTCCTGTTCCTGTTGTGAGCGCAATAAATTCCCAGAAAGAATGATCGGCAGGATAAACGGATGCATCAAACATACCCTGTACGGCGGCAACCAACGGTACGTTGTCAACAACAGCTGATACCATTCCCAATGCGATGCCGATCACGTAATCATTCTTACAGGAAGTGCTGAGAAATTCTGCAGCGGACTTCAGAATTCCAAACGATTGCAAAGCGGAAATAGCGAGCAGAATTCCAAGGAAAAATAAGATGCTGGGAGCATCGATACGCTGCAGCGCTTCGGCAGGCGTAATTTTCGGGTCGTTATTTTCAGGTAATTTTTTTTCGTGAAGGAAGGATGTGATGATCCAGATCAATCCCAAAACCAACAGCATTCCCATAAAGGGTGGCATCCCGGTAAGAATTTTAAAAACGGGAACAAATACCAGCAGGATTATTCCCGATATCAGGATGATGACTCCTTCCCTGTTACTTACTGTTTTCTCCCCGGTCACTTCCAGCTTTTGTCCTTTGAATTTTCCTGCGATAAAAAGTAATGGAACGATCCAAACGACCAGCGCGGGAAACAACGTTTGCAGAACCAGCCGGGAAGCTGAAACCTGCCCGCCTATCCAAAGCATCGAAGTGGTGACATCGCCCAATGGCGACCACACTCCGCCTGCGTTGGCGGCGATGATGATCATTCCGGCAAACCACCACTGATCTTCTTTCTTCTTTAAAAGTTTTGAACTGATGGAAGTCATGACCGAAAGGAAAAATGTAAAGACGGAAATAATCACCAGCAATGTTCTTTTACTCCGGGTGGTTATTTTTTCGGTGATGATGTCAAACCCATGGTGAGCATCCATGATTTCAACGATGATCATCGCGCCGAGGAGGAAAAACAAAACAGAGGAGATTTCCCCGAAGTGCTGCAGGAGTTCTCCCGTCGCCTTTTCAGGCGACGAAGTATGAAAGAAATAAATCATCCAGCATAAAACTCCTGTAATTAGGGCAGATGCCGCCTTGTTCAACCGCAGCGGTTGTTCAAATACGATGGTGAGATACCCAAGGATAAAAAGGATGAGAACAAGTACGATCATTGGAAAAGGATGGCTTCCCGTTTTTTATTTGCCCGGACAAACATAAAACAAAAAAAAATCTTTTCCCCTGCCGGTTTACCAACCCGTTTTGAAAAATATTTTTTCAAAACGGCAGGATTCTTTTGTCTTACATTCTTCTTCCTGAAATAAATCGTTCTTTCTAACGTGCTGTAAACCTGTTTCATGGAAGCCATCTGAATGTTTGAAGCCAACGATGGATCATGATTTGGCAATGCGCGGGCAAAACAATAAAGATTTAGATTCATGGCGGGGCGGTTTGTTGGAGCAGGTGTGATCATCAGAAAATTGGCGTGGTCATCCTGCCGGGTGATTGGAATCAAAACAACGGTTGAGCATCATCATGTCTATCGAAAATCAGGGCGTCTATATTGGGAACTCCTTTGAAACAAGAAAAAAATAAAGTTCATGCCGTTCAAAAAGCATGGCTGGTAATCGTGTTATGGCTCCTGGCCATCTGCATTTTTTACATCGTTTTTATCAAAATAAAATTCCTGTTCAACTGAATTCAAATACATCCAAACAATGATCACCATCCTTCTCATGCTTGCCGGCATCATTTGCTTCTGGCTATTCTACAAATCCATCGACTTCTTCGAAAAAGTCTGACCGTTCATTTCGCACTCAATAAAAAAATAAAAAAAATGATTGCATTATTCTTTCTCTGCATTGCTGTCTTCTGTTATCTCTGTTATGTATTAATTAAACCGGAAAAATTTTAGGTTATGAATTCTGAAATCTTTGGAGTCATCTTTATGTTTATGGCCACCGTTGTTTTGGCTATCCCGTTTGGCAAATACATCGCAAAAGTCTATGCGGGCGACAAAACCATACTGGATCCTGTTTTCAATCCCATTGAAAAATTCTTTTTCCGGGTGAGCGGAATAAACGGAACAAAAGAAATGAACTGGAAGCAAAGCATGGTCGCCTTATTAACCATCAACCTGGTCTGGTTTTTACTCGCCATGTTGATCCTGCTGAACCAGGGCTGGCTGCCGCTGAACCCGGATCACAATCCATCTCAAACGCCTGACCTGGCTTTCAACACCGCCGTCAGTTTCCTGGTGAATTGCAATTTGCAGGATTATTCCGGTGAAACCGGCGCCACCTATTTTTCACAATTGTTTTGCTTCATGTTTTTACATTTTGTGAGTGCAGCCACCGGTATGGCAGCTGCCGCCATACTGTTCAATGCGATGAGAGAACGAACAACCGATCAGCTTGGAAATTTTTACAACTACTTCATAAAATCCCTCACCCGGATTTTACTTCCGCTTTCAGTAGTGGTTGCCATTATTTTCATGTTGAACGGAATGCCCATGACCTTCGAAGGAAAAGACACGATTCAAACCATGCAGGGAGATACGGTGCAGGTATCAAGAGGTCCTGTTGCCGCGATGATTCCCATTAAACATTTAGGAACAAATGGCGGAGGCTGGTTTGGAGCCAACTCCGCACATCCTTTTGAAAATCCGAATTACCTGACCAACATGGTGGAGATGATTGCTCAATTTCTGATCCCTCTTGCCATGGTCTTCGCCCTGGGATTTTATTTAAAAAGAAAAAAATTAGCCTGGATGATTTTCGGTGTGATGACAACCGGCTTCCTGTGCCTCGTGATCCCGAATATGATCATGGAGCAGCACGGTAATCCTGAAATTGCGAGGATGGGCATCGACATGGGATCAGGAGCCATGGAAGGAAAAGAAATCCGGTTTGGTACGCCGGCTTCTGCGTACTGGAGCATTCTCACCACGGTGATTTCAACAGGCTCGGTCAACTCGATGCACGACAGTTTCATGCCGCTTTCAGGGATGAACCAGTTGCTTGCCATGATGGTAAACGCATTTTATGGCGGATGCGGAGTCGGCATTCTCAACTTTTACATTTTCATCATCATTGCCGTTTTTATTTCAGGGCTGATGGTCGGGCGAACGCCTGAATTTCTCGGAAAGAAAATAGAAGCGCGTGAAATGAAAATTGCCGTGATGGTTACCTTGCTTTCTGCTTTGCTTATTAAAGGAGGAACAGCACTTGCCTGCTATTTATTCCACCGCGATCCTTCGTTGCCGTGGCTGAACAATACCGGCTTTCATGGCTTTACGGAAATGCTGTACCAGTTTACTTCCTGCAACGCAAACAACGGAAGCGGGTTTGAAGGTTTGGGAGACAACACTCCATTCTGGAACATCAGCACCGCTTTTGTGCTCATACTCGGAAGGTATCTTCCCATTATCGGCCCTATTGCCATTGCAGGAATTTTAGCAAACAAAAAATACATTCCGGAAAGTGCGGGCACTTTAAAAACGGATACGCTCACATTCGGCATCATGATATTTGCCGTCATCATCATTCTCACCGCTCTCTCCTACTTCCCTGCTTTGGCCCTTGGTCCGATTGCAGAATATTTCAGTATGTAATTAAAAAGTTTGTTCAACCGAAAGTCATGGCAAAAAGACAAAAAAAAGTTCCCCTCTTCGAACGGTCACTGGTCAACGATGCATTCAGGCAATCGTTTGCCAAACTGGATCCGCGGATCATGTTTCACAACCCGGTGATGTTCACCGTTGAAATCGGAACATTCGTAATGGCTGTGGTAACGGCCTATACCCTCCTGGCATCTTCCACTTCGCAGGGATCGCCCGGGTATAACCTGACCATTACATTCATCCTTTTCCTCACCGTGCTCTTCGCAAACTTTGCAGAAGCGATTGCGGAAGCCAGGGGAAAAGCACAGGCTGATTCACTTCGTAAAACAAGAGAAGAAACGCCGGCAAAAAAAATATTTCCTCTCGGGGATCTCTATGTGAACGAAATAAAAATAGTCAGTTCATCGGAACTTGAAAAAGGCGATGTCTTTATCTGTGAAACGGGAGACATTATTCCTTCTGACGGTGAAATCATTGAAGGCATTGCCACCATTGACGAAAGTGCCATCACCGGTGAAAGTGCCCCTGTGATCCGTGAAGCCGGCGGAGACAAATCATCGGTCACCGGCGGTACCAAAGTACTCTCCGATAAAATAAAAGTGCAGGTCACCACGCAACCGGGAGAAAGTTTTCTCGACAAGATGATTGCATTGGTGGAAGGCGCTTCCAGGCAGAAGACGCCGAATGAAATTGCGCTCACGATCCTGCTTGCCGGGTTCACCCTTATTTTCATCATCGTTTGTGTAACCTTGAAATTTTATGCGGACTATGCCAACACACCAATCACCATTGCTGCTTTTGTTTCCCTCTTTGTCTGCCTGATCCCGACTACCATCGGTGGTTTGCTTTCTGCCATTGGGATTGCCGGAATGGACAGGGCACTTCGTGCCAATGTGATTACGAAATCGGGGAAAGCGGTAGAAACAGCAGGAGACCTCGATACCATTTTGCTTGATAAAACGGGAACCATCACCATAGGAAACAGGAAGGCAACAAAATTTCATGCCGCCACCGGCATCCATGAAGATGATTTCATAAAAGCATGCGCACTTTCTTCGCTCGCGGATGAAACTCCGGAGGGAAAATCCATCGTGGAACTGGCAGGAAAAGATGTCGCTAAAAGCCTGTCGCTGAAAGATGCTGTACTCATTAAGTTCTCTGCAGAAACAAGAACCAGCGGTGTGAGCCTTCCGGATGGAAAGCAAATCCGCAAGGGTGCGTATGATGCGATCAAAAAAATCTCCGACAAAGAAGGAAATATTTTCCCGGCGGAGACGGAAAAAATAGTACGGGACATTTCTTCCAATGGCGGCACTCCTTTGGTTGTTTCCGAAAACGGAAAAGTGACCGGGGTTATTGAATTGCAGGACATCATCAAGACGGGCATCCGCGAACGCTTTGACCGGCTGAGAAAAATGGGAGTAAAAACAGTCATGGTGACAGGCGACAACCCGCTCACAGCAAAATACATTGCCGAAAAAGCCGGTGTAGATGATTTCATTGCCGAAGCAAAACCGGAAGACAAAATGAACTACATCCGGCAGGAACAACATGCAGGAAAACTGGTGGCGATGATGGGTGACGGAACCAACGATGCGCCGGCGCTTGCCCAGGCCGACGTCGGGGTGGCGATGAACAGCGGAACACAGGCAGCAAAGGAAGCAGGCAATATGGTTGACCTCGATAATGACCCTACCAAGCTGATCGAAATCGTTGAAATCGGAAAACAGTTATTGATGACGCGGGGAACGCTTACCACCTTCAGCATTGCCAATGATGTAGCCAAATATTTCGCCATCGTCCCGGCGCTGTTTATTGTTTCGATTCCTGTTTTGCAGAGCTTGAACATCATGCATCTTCATTCACCTGAAAGTGCCATCCTCTCCGCCATCATCTTCAATGCACTCATCATCCCGGCATTGATACCGCTTGCTTTAAAAGGTGTAGCCTACAAACCCATTGGTGCAAGTGCCTTGCTCCGCAGAAATCTTTTTATTTACGGACTGGGTGGAATCCTGGTCCCCTTCTTAGGAATCAAACTCATTGATTTGGTTGTTGCCATCTTCATCTGAAAAAAAACACGAACATGAAATCCAATATTCTCCCCGCCATTAAACTAACCTTCCTGTGCATCTTATTCTTCGTGGTGGCCTATACGTTTGTCGTCTGGAGTATCGGGCAAGTAGTTGCTCCCAACAACGGAAAAGGTGAAACGGTTAGTTACATCAATTCGAAAGACAACCTGAAGTACGGATTTGTCAATATCGGGCAATCCTTTACTCACGACAATTATTTCTGGTCGCGCCCGTCTGCAGTCGGGTACAATGCAGCAGGTTCAGGAGGAAGTAACAAGGGGCCAACCAATACAGATTACCTGAAGAGTGTGCAGCAAACTCTGGATACCTTTTTAGTCCACAACCCTGGTATAAAGAAATCTCAGGTACCTGTCGATATGATCACCGCTTCGGGTAGCGGACTGGATCCTGACATTTCCCCGAAAGCAGCGATGATCCAGGTAGCCCGTATTGCTAAAGTGAGGAACATCTCCGAAGAAAAATTAATTGTACTGGTGAATCAGCATACGGAAAATCCATTGCTCGGTGTATTCGGCCCGCCGAAGGTGAATGTTCTGAAATTGAATATTGCATTAGACAACCTGAAATAATCACTACCCAAAAAAATAAATGAAATGAAAAAATCATTCTTTATCCTGGCATTTGCTGAAATTCATTCGTTTGCCATGGCACAAAATGATTCAATCCAATCGCAAATTCCTTTTGAAGGACAGGATCAGACCTGGCAGAACGGTAGCGACAGAAGAGATTCTGCTGTTTTAACAAGCCAGTTTGTAACCCTCAGCATCATGATCGATGCAAACGCAACCTATTCATTTGCCAACCCGATCGATCACACGGTGGTCGGTTCCACTGCACTGGCCCGTAACAATGAAATGGAAGTTTCATGTGCTGCCATTGGCGGTGACTTTAATTTCAAAGGAGCACGCGGCAGGATCATGACGCAGTTCGGAACCCGCTCTACGGTCGTTCCGCGCAATGATTACAGTCCTTTTCATGGTCAGTATGATCTTGCCAATGTATATCGCTACATCAGCGAAGCTTACGGAGGATACCATTTTAATGTGCTGCACGGTATCAACGTGGATGCAGGAATGTTCATGTCGTACGTCGGGCTGAATTCATATTACCAGGTAGAGAACTGGGAATACCAGGCATCGTATACTTCTGATAACACGCCTTGGTTTTTTAATGGAATGAGGATACAGGTTTTCCCTTCTTCAAAATTAAAACTGGAAGGATGGATCATCAACGGCTGGCAGAGCTATGGAATGTTCAATGACATGCCCGGACTTGGAGGAAACATAACCTGGTGCCCGAATGAAAATATCAAACTGCTTACGAACGATTATTTTGGGAGTGATGCTGCCGGTTTGCCGGGAAGAAAAAGATTCCATTCTGACAATAGCTTACTCGTCAGATATTACAACCACCCTCAATCATGCGGCATTTCAAAAATGGCATTTTCTTTAACAGGAGATATTGGCTTTGAAAGCGGTGCAGGCGTGGTCGCTTTCGGAGGTGATTCGCTCACACCGGCGCAAAATTTTTTAAGCGGAATGATTTACAACCGGACCTGGTTTTGTAAAAATAAATTTGCATGGACTGTTGGCGGAGGCATCATGACCAACCCGGGAAGATACCTCGTACTTTATCCTACAGGCGATGCAAGCCCGCTGCCAAACCCTGTGAACCCCACGACTACAGCAGGAACTCATCCATTCAGTGCAAACCCGGGAGATCCGTTTAAAGGATGGGATGCTTCTACTAATATGGACTGGATGCCCAATCAAAGTGTAACCTTCAGAATTGAATATGTTCATCGGGAATCAAGTGTTCCTTACTTTGCCGGTCGTGGTGGTGTGACGTCTCCTACCGGTTACACGACCACTCCGGTTCCGGCAGACTGGACACCGGATCTTGTCAAAACAGAAAACCGGATCATCTTTGCGATGTTGTTCCGTTTATAAAAAGTGAACCTGTAATCATCTAATTTTACAAAATGACCGGGCGCGAAGAAAGTGTTGAATATTTTCTTGATCTGATCCGTAAATCCAGGCGCGGAAAGTTCAAAATTTACATTGGCATGAGTGCCGGTGTCGGTAAGACGTACCGCATGCTGCAGGAAGCTCATGCGCTTTTAAAGAACGGCATTGATATCAAAATTGGTTACATCGAGCCGCACTTACGCCCGGAAACAATTGCGCTGATGGATGGACTGCCGTTTATCCCGAGAAGAAAAATTTTTTACAAGGGAAAAGAGCTCGATGAAATGGATGTCCAGGCCATCCTCAACCTACATCCTGAAGTCGTAATCGTGGACGAACTGGCTCACACGAATATTGAAGGTAGTAAAAATGAAAAACGCTGGCAAGATGTGATCGACATCCTGAATGCAGGAATCAATGTCATCAGCGCTGTGAACATCCAGCACATCGAAAGTCTCAATGAAGAGATTCAGAAAATCACGGGCATCACGGTGACTGAGCGGATTCCTGATAAAGTCCTTGGGCTGGCAGATGAAGTCGTCAACATTGATCTCACGGCCGATGAACTCATCGCCCGGATGAAGGAAGGCAAGATTTACCAGGCAGAAAAAATTGAATATGCGCTGAAGAATTTTTTCAAGCCGGAACACATCCTGCAACTCCGGGAACTTGCACTGAAAGAAGTGGCTTCGCAGGTAGAACGGAAAATTGAAACCGAACTTCCGAGAAATGCTGCACTTCGTCCTGAAAAATTCCTGGGCTGCATCAGCAGCAACGATGAAACATCCAAAATGATCATCCGCAAGACGGCACGGTTGGCCTCTTATTACAATTCAAAATGGTATGTGCTCTATGTTCAGACTGA
The DNA here is from genome assembly GCA_026391945.1 of Bacteroidota bacterium. Lineage (GTDB taxonomy): Bacteria > Bacteroidota > Bacteroidia > AKYH767-A > 2013-40CM-41-45 > JAPLDA01. The sequence continues at coordinate 81,457 of JAPLDA010000071.1, forward strand.
AAAAGAACATGCTGACCGGATCGGGCTGGCATCACAGCGCCACCTGATCAATAATTTCAAAATGGCCACTGAATTGGGCGCCGAGGTCATCCGGGTGCAGGGTAACAACATTGCCAAAGCAATTATTGACACAGCGGAACAAAAAGGAATCACCACCATTTGCATCGGCAAACCTCATTTCAGCCTCGTCAAAATAATTTTGGCAACAAATATTTTCAACGAGCTTCTTCAAAAATTATCTTCATCGGATATTGACATTGTAATTCTCTCGTAAATGCAACTTGGAATCAAAACGAAACTTTCGCTCGGCCTGGTTTTTCTTTTCATCGTCATTATCCTGATTGGTGTGGTCGGGCTTTATTCCATCAACAAACTGGCAAACGAATCGAGGGGAATCTTAAAAGCCAATTATGAAAGTCTCCAGTTTGCAAAAAATATGTTGCAGGCATTGGATCAGTATGAAATGAAAGACACGCTTGCCCTGAAAACATTCGAAGAAAATTTACATGCACAGGAAAAAAACATCACCGAAGCCGGCGAAAAAGAACTGACGCAGGAAATCAGGACCCGGTTTGAAGAATTAAAGAAAATCACCAACAACACTTCTTTCATCAACACCATCCGTGCTGCTGTAAACCGGATGACGGATTTGAACATGAATGCCATTGTCCGTAAGAACAATGATGCGCAGGCGACAGCCGATAAGGCTAAAATTTACCTCGCCATCATTGGTACCATTTGTTTCCTGATCTCATTTTCATTCATCATCAACTTCCCCGGATACATCGCCAACCCGGTGAGGCAGCTAACACGCGGCATCAAGCAAATTGCCGATAAGAATTACGCACAGCGGATTCACCTCGACAAAGGAGACGAATTCGGTGACCTGGCAGAAGCGTTTAACAGCATGGCACAACGGCTGGATGAATACGAAAACAGCAACCTGGCGAAAATCATTTTCGAGAAAAAAAGAATTGACACCATTATCAATAACATGAAGGACCCGATCATCGGTCTCGATGAAAAGAACCATGTGCTTTTCATCAATACGGCCGCCATCAAAGTCCTCGGCATAAACGAAACGGATATCCTTGGGAAATATGCTCCGGACGTAGCGATGAAAAATGACCTTCTCCGCAATCTCATCAACCAGGAAAACAGCATTGCCCCGTTAAAAATATTTGCGGATAACAAAGAAAGTTATTTCTCAAAAGAAAGTTTGCAGATTCTCGCTGATGAACAGCCCATCGGGGAAGTGATCATTCTGAAAAACATCACCCGGTTTAAAGAACTGGACCTGGCCAAAACAAATTTCATTGCCACGATATCCCATGAACTCAAAACACCGATTTCATCCATCATGATGAGTTTAAAATTGCTGGAAGACAAACGGGTTGGAAACATGACTGAAGAACAGCAAAAATTAATTGACCACATCAAAGACGATTCAAGCAGGTTACTGAAAATCACAGGTGAACTGCTCGATCTTGCACAGGTTGAAACCGGGAATATCCAGCTTCAGAAACAGCCTGTGGATCCCCGGACCATTGTTGATTATGCATATCATGCCCTCCAGGTGCAGGCCGACCAGAAACAAATTCATATTGATATGAAGATGGAAGATCATTTACCGGATGTGACCTGTGATCTCGAAAAAACCGCCTGGGTGATGGTAAACTTTTTATCCAATGCCATCCGCTACACACCTGAAAAATCAAAAATTATTGTCGAAGTAAAAAAAGAGAATACCGCCGAAGGAGACGCCATCATTTTCTCGGTTAAAGATTCGGGCAACGGCATTGCTTCGAAATATAAAGACAAAGTATTTGAAAAATTTTACCGGGTACCAGGTACCGAAACAGGGAAAACAGGAACCGGCCTGGGCCTTGCCATCAGCAAGGATTTTATCACTGCACAGGGAGGAAAGATCTGGATGGAAAGTGAATTGAATGCAGGAAGTACTTTCTTTTTCCGGTTACCCGTGTGATTCCTCAGAAAAATTTTTTCAGCGCATCCAGAAAATAAGCCGGCGCCGCACAGGGTTTGCCGGTCACCTTATTGATAAAAACCAGCGTGGTTTCGGCGGTGTTGATCAGTTCATCTTTTTCGTTGTAGGTTTCATAATCAAACCGGATCCGTGCTGCAGGCAGTTCACGTACCATGACTTTAATGATGAGCAAGTCATCGTAGAAAGCCGGCCGCATGTACTTGACAGAGAAAGTAAACACCGGCAAAATAAATCCTTCATCTTCCATTGCTTTATATGTGAATCCAAGATTGCGCAACGATTCCGCACGTGCTACTTCAAAATAACCGGCATAATTTCCATAGTACACATAACCCATCCGGTCGGTTTCCGAATAGCGCACCCTGATTTGAATTTCTGAGAGATACATAAAACTATTGAATGAAAATATTTATTTATTTTTTTGTGTTGGTGAAATTACGAACAAAAAATTTTATCATTGTAAAAGATAATTACCACTCCCCTTTTTTAGTCGATGTTCAGAAAACTTTTCATAAACGCTTTCATTCTCTTATTGGCTGCCAGCTGCAGTCAGCCGCTGCACCTGTTAAAAACGGAAACGAAAAATTACAGGATCGAAGCTGCTCCCGGCAGCGATGTGGATTCGATGACGTATTACAGGATACTTCCTTACCGGGAATCGCTCACTGCTGAAATGAGTGCGGTGCTGGCCGTTTCCGACCAGGCGATCGACAAAGGACAACCGGAAGGATTGCTCGGTGATTTTGTTGCCGATGCTTGTCTTTCGGCTGCCCGGCAGAATTATGTTCCCGCAGATAACATCCCCGCTGATTTTGTTTTCCTGAACAACGGAGGCTTGAGAAATGCATTGCCGAAAGGAAACATCACCAAAGGAAATGTTTTTGAACTGATGCCATTTGAAAACGAATTGGTCGTATTAAAAATAAAAGGAACTCTTGTTAAAAAAATTTTTAACTTCATAGCCGAAAAGGATGGAGCACCTGTTGCAGGCGTACAGTTTGCAATCAAAAACAAAGAAGCCGTGAATATTCTCATCAACCACCAGCCGTTTGACTCAACCAAAACTTACAAGGTGGTTACTTCTGATTATCTCGCCAACGGCGGCGACCAGTTGTCATTTCTAAAGGAAGCGAACGAAAGAGAATCCATGAACCTGAAAGTACGGGATGCGATTTTCCGTTACCTTCAGCAAAAAACAAAAGCCGGGGAACACATCGTGGTAAAAAAAGATGAACGGATCAGCTATGCCAGGTAGAAGAAATTTTTTAAAAACACTTGCAGGAAGCGCAGCCCTTTTAGGAATGGGCGCTTCCCCGCTTGAGTTGCTGGCGAAGCAGGATATTGAGAAGCTCACCATTCTCCATACGAACGATGTGCACAGCAGGATTGATCCGTTTCCTGACAATGATCCGAAATATGCCGGGCTTGGAGGAACTGCGAGACGTGCCGCATTGATCAAAAAAATAAGAGCCGAAGAAAAAAATGTTTTGCTGCTCGACTCGGGAGATAGTTTCCAGGGAACACCGTATTTCAATATGTACGGAGGTGAACTGGAATTTAAACTGATGAGCGATATGGGATACGACGCTTCCACCATCGGCAATCATGATTTTGATAATGGCATGGACGGATTGGTGAAACAATTGCCGAATGCAAACTTTTCTTTACTTTGTTCCAATTACGATTTCAGCGACACACCTTTGAACAACCACACACAACCTTATAAACTATTTGAGAAAGGAGGCATCAGGATCGGTGTCTTTGGAATCGGGATCGAACTCCAGGGACTGGTAGACAAAAAACTTTACGGGAACACGGTGTACAACGATCCGTTAAGCAAGGCCCGGTACTATTCGCATTTTCTGAAAGAAGAAAAAAAATGCGACCTCGTGATTTGTCTTTCACATTTAGGGTACCAATACAAAGAGCAAAAAATATCGGATGAAATTTTCGCCGGTGAGTCAGAGCATATCGACCTGATCCTTGGCGGACACACACATACCTTCCTCGATGAGCCGGTACATTTTAAAAATAAAAACGGAAAAGAAATTTTGGTGGCACAGGTCGGATGGGCAGGAATTAAACTCGGGAGGATTGATTATTACTTCGAAAAAAATTCAAAGAAAAAAGACGCGGTCGGTACCTCGTTAAAAATTTCGAGAAAATCAAGTGCTATTTAATTTTTTTTTTCTTTTTTTTATGCAAACATTTGTTAACTAAAATTTAATACAGGAAACACAATCAACAACGCCACCGAAACAGGCGTCAATAAAGGGGTTCAGGAAAACTAAAGAAATCAACAACTGTAAACACGCTTTTTCTTAATAAAGACTATGGACAAAACTTATGAAAACGTTTGGAAAAAATGTCTTCAGATCATAAAAGACAATGTCAGCACACAAAGCTTCAAAACGTGGTTCGAACCGATTAAACCAGTACGACTCGAAGGAAAAGTTTTGACCATCGAAGTACCCAGCCAGTTTTTTTACGAGTGGCTCGAAGAACACTACATCACACTTCTTCGCAAAATCATCCGCAACCAGCTTGGCAATGATGGCCGCCTGGAGTACAGCATCGTGATGGAAAATGCAACCTCGGATGCCAAGTCATACACCGTAAAAATTCCCGCAAGAGGAAGCAACGAAATCAGGAACAGCCCGATGTCCGTTCCGGTTACCGTGGACAAAACCATCCGTAACCCGTTCGTTATTCCGGGACTGAAAAAAGTAAACGTAGAGTCGCAACTCAATCCGAATTATTCACTGGAAACTTTTATTGAAGGCGATTGTAACCGGCTTGCACGTTCAGCGGGATATGCTGTTGCAAGCAAACCGGGAGGAACCTCTTTCAACCCGCTGTTGTTATACGGAGGTGTGGGCATGGGGAAAACGCATCTTGCACATGCCATCGGTATCGAAATCAAACACCAGCACCCGGGAAAAACGGTTTTGTATGTTTCCTCTGAAAAATTCACGCACCAGTTTATTGATGCCATCCGGAACAATGCGCAAAATGATTTCATCCATTTTTACCAGATGATTGATGTGCTGATTTTAGATGACATCCAGTTCTTCGCCGGCAAGGAAAAAACACAGGATGTGTTCTTTCATGTATTCAACCATTTGCATCAGACCGGCAAGCAACTGATTCTTACATCTGATAAAGCTCCTGTTGACATCCAGGGAATGGAACAACGTCTGCTCTCCCGCTTTAAATGGGGACTTGCCGCCGATCTCCAGATGCCTGATCTCGAAACACGCATCGCCATCCTGAACAAAAAAATGTACATCGACGGAATTGAATTGCCGAAAGACATTGTGGAATACATTGCGTACAGCGTCACGTCGAACATCCGCGAACTGGAAGGCGCTTTGATTTCCATCCTCGCGCAATCCTCACTGAATAAAAAAGCGGTAACGCTTGAACTTGCCAAGCAGATGATTGACAAGTTCGT
>JAPLDA010000099.1 GCA_026391945.1 Bacteroidota bacterium
CGGCAAACCGACAAAACTTTCAGGCCCGAAACCGGAACTGATTTCATTGCAGTACCAGGCATAGATGCGCGTGGTATCATTCGCCTGCCAGATGGCCTTCCGGCATGTGTAGCCACAGATGTTCCGCTTGCTGTCGGTGATCTTCCAGCGGCGCTTATACAAGGTATCCGATAAGCGGACTTCTTCTCCCCAGATTCTTTTCGTTGTAAAACGGCGGTTAGACTTTACATCCTGGTAAACGGTGTTCTTATCCGTTGCCCAACCGAAATTTTCTTTCAGCTCGCTCTCTTCAGGTTTGAAAAGCGAAAGTGAATCGTTGAAATACAATTCGAACACATCCACTTTCGTTTTATCGGCTTCCTTGATCCAGTCTTTCACGCCGTCCCAGTCTTTGAACTTCTTATAGAGATTGGTTTTGCGCTCGTACACAATTTTCCCGGAAGAGATCTGACCGGAACATGTTCCGGCGATGAAAACAAAAACCTGCAGTAAAAAAATCATTTCAATCGCCTTCTTCATCGTCTTTCTTTTTATTGCTATTAATCTTGAATGTGGCTTTGAGCAGGATGTAGCGGCCGATAACGGTTGACTTTATATCGGAGATTACGTTGTCCCGGATGTCGCGATTGGTGTTGATATTCTGGTTGAGCATATCCGTGGCATCGATGGCGAAGATGAGGTTTTCATTTTTCAAAAATGATTTGCTCAGCGATGCATTCCAAAGAATATAGTTCAGGTTATAGCCGGCTGCCCGTTGTTTGTTGATTTCATACGAAGCATCGGTTTCAATTTTCATCTTCAGCGGCAACTCCAGGGATAGCGAAGCATCAAAGCCATGGGAGGAATAGGATTGATTGCTTTGCGTATTCAGCGAAGAAGACGTGGAGTTAAAAGAATAATTCCCGCCAATGGAAAATTCAAGCGTATCAATATGCAGCCTAATGTTCATGCTGGCATCGGCGCGCGAACTCATGGTGATGTTTTTCACATCGTTGATGAAATTTGACCGGTGGTTCATGTTATAATTAAAACCCGGGTTGAGCTCAAGCATCCTCGAAAACAACGGAATGCTTAAATTCAGGTAGGCGTACACGTTGTAATTTCCTTTTACATTCACCGTCTGGCTGATTGTTCTTCCGAGGCTGTCGTAAGAAGTGGAGTTCGCAAAGGCATCATCGGCGGTGGTGAAACCGGAACTGCACCAGAAATTTTTTCCCGTAACCGGCTTGAAGGAATACATGTCGAGGTTGAAGTTGTGAGAATAGGTAGGAACTAAAGCCGGGTTTCCTTTTACGATGTAATTCGGATTGGTATTATCCGGTACGGGCTGCAGCTGGTTCAGGTCGGGCTGGTTGGAGTTGGTTGTGTAACGGAAATTCAGCGAATGGTTGTCGCTGAATTTATACCGGTACGACATATACGGCAAAATATTTTTCGTAGTCTGCGACAATTTATCCTGCGTCACCAAATTCGTATTGCTCACTTCCACCTGGCGAACCCGTGTTCCGGCGGAGAACGAATACTTCTTTACTTCATACATGAATTTGGCTCCGATGCGGTTGATAGTCCGGGTGCTTTTAAAATTATTCGTCAGCGTTGGATTTTCATTGCTGTATTGTCCGTTGAAAAAATCAAACGACTTCTTATCCTGGGTACCCGTGTTCAAAGAAATATCATAGGAGAATTCCAGTTTTATTTTTTTTCCGACAGGCTCAGTATACGAAACGGATGCCAGTTGATTTTGGCGATTTCCCGTAGATGTTTTTTTCTGGTCAATCAGGCTGTCGTTGGAAACAACTGAATTGGAATAAAAAGTATTTTCCGATTTCAGCAGGCCATCCGACTCGTTGGTGATGATGCCGATGTTGTAATTGGCAACCAGCTTCCTGTCGCGCTTTTTGAAATTGCGCGTGAGTTTGATGGAATTATTCCAGTCGCTGTTTTTTCCATCGCTGCTGTTATCAATTCCCGTGGTGCGCGCCAGGATACCGGAGTTGGTGAGAAAACTGTTTCGCCCGGTTTTGTTTTGTTCCGAAGTCGAATATTTCACTTTCGACTGCACTTCAATTTCCGACAGCGAATCAATGGTTTGAGTGATGGTCAGGTTGGCAGCATGACTCTTGTTTTGCTGTTGTGAATGCTGATACTCGTTGGTCTTATAAGTGGTATCGGATAAAAAATACTGGGAAGTCGTAGTAGTCTCACCGTTTAACGTGACCTGGTTATAGGTATAATTCAAGGAGACTTTTGTTTTCTTCCCGATCTTATCGGTATAATAAAATCCGCTCTTGATTGTTTTCGGAATTCCCTGCGGACGGTTGTCATTCCAATACGAAACCATGTTTCCATCATCATTCATAAATGTATTCTGTTCGTTGGTCAAACCATACTGGTAGATATCATTCCACCCGAACGTGGATCTCGGCGTATTGCTACTCATGGCAAAGAGAGAAAGTTTTCGTTTGCCTTGGAATTTATTCAGCAGCAATTCACCTTCATAGAAGTCTTTGAAATCGCCTGCGGCCGTGGCTTTCCCGAAATATCCTTTTTTGGCATCTTCCTTCAACTGCAGGTTCATCACCTTGAGCATGTCGTCGCTGCTGTTCTCATTGGCGCTCTCATTTTTTTTATCGTACACCTGCACGGATTCCACGCTGTTCGCGGCGAGGTTCTTCGTGGCAATGGTCGGGTCGCTGCCGAAGAATTCATCTCCGTCCACCAGCACCTGGTCCACCTTCTTCCCTTGCGAATATATTTTCCCGTCAGCTTCCACTTTGATTCCCGGGAGTTTTTTCAGGAGATCTTCCACTACGGCGTTTTTCTTTACTTTGAATGAGTCGGCCGTATAGATGAGCGTATCGCCTTTGTAGAATACCGGATCGGCATAACCGAATACCGTCACTTCCGTAAGCGTGATGCTTTTCGGGGGAAGAATAATTTTTTTCAGATCCATGAAGAGATTATCCTTACTGCCTATTAAAATAAAATCTTTGTCGCCGAACTGCGGATGGGAAATAACTACCTGGTACGTATCCACCGGCAACGAATCCATTTTAAAAAATCCTTCACTGTTCGTCCGGGAGAAAGCCATGAGCAACGAATCACTGATCCGGATCGTCATGGCGACGGCATGATGCAATGGTTTCTGTACGACGGTGTCGATAACGGTTCCTTCAATTTTCATCACTTGTGCTGAAACGGGAACTGCGCAGGAGAGCAAAAACAAAAAACAAATAAATCTCCCGACAAGAATTACCGGACGGTTACATGCTGTTTTTATCAATTCAATGAATGAAGTCATAAAAAACTCAAAGGAGATGGGCAGCTAATGTATAAAAATTAAAAGGGGTGAAAAATTATTTGGAAAACGGGTAGTGGGTCAGTTTGAGCGTCAACTATTTCACGCAGAGAAAACGCGGAGGCGCAGGGGACGCAGAGTATATCGTTTGGTCCTGCCACCCGGCAGGTCGCGCAGCACCTGCTGGGTGCAAAATGGAAATATTACTTTTACTTCTTAAAAATTTGAAAATCCCTATGTCTGATCCCCAAGCCATTCTTCAACCTGGTCATTATTATCATTTGTACAATCACGCAGTAGGGACGGATAACTTATTTGAAAGGGACAGCGACTATATCTACTGATCCTGCCACCCGGCAGGTCGCGCAGCACCTGCTGGGTGTAAAATGGAAATATAACTTTTACTTTTTAAAAGTTTGAAAATCCCTATGTCTGATCCCCAAGCCATTCTTCAACCTGGTCATTATTATCATTTGTACAATCACGCAGTAGGGACGGATAACTTATTTGAAAGAGACAGCGACTATATCTACTTCCTCAAAAAAATCAAGGAGCATGTTGTTCCCGTCAGCGATATTCTGTCGTATTGCCTTCTTCCTAATCACTTTCATTTGGTCATCCGGATAAAAGATATCGAAGAAACAGAGGCCTTTGTGAAACAGAAAACCGGTTTGGAAAAATTTGAAAAATTTAAAAGCAGCAATGAATTTTTCCTGAGTGAACAGATCAGCAAATCTTATTCGAATCTTTTTAATACATACGCCAAGCATTACAACTTTTTAAAGGACAGAAGCGGAACGTTATTTAAACGTACCTTCAGGCGAAAAGAAATTGAGGACATCACTTATCTCCGGCGGTTGATCTGTTATGTTCATCAAAATCCTGTAGCCGCCGGATTTGCTGAACATCCCGGGCAGTGGTTGTATTCATCCTATCCTGCGTTGCTTAGTGCTAAACCAACATTGGTACCGCGTGAAGAAATCATACAATTGTTTGGCGATTTGGAAAATCTCAAATACTGCCATACTAAGTTTGAAGAAATTGAAATCGGATAAAATACTAAGACACCCAGCAGGTGCTGCGCGACCTGCCGGGTGGTGGGTTCAATAAATGTCTGTCAGTTCAAAGTTTGGAGGTCGCCAAATAATTGCCGCTAACATTTAATTATCACCCCATCACCCCACCTCCGCTATCACCGTTTCGCCGCCGGTTACTTTCTGGTTTAACTGAACTTTTATTTGGGCATTCAATGGTAAAAAAATATCCACACGCGAACCGAATTTGATGAATCCCATCTCCCCGCCTTGTGTTGCCACATCGCCTTCTTTCGAATAACAAACAATCCGCCTCGCAAGAGCGCCGGCAATCTGCCGCATCAAAACGGGAATTTTATTTTTCGTTTCAATCACCACGGTGGTGCGTTCATTTTCTGTAGATGATTTCGGATGCCATGCAACAAGATACAATCCCGGATGGTATTTGCTGAAAATCACTTTGCCGCTCACGGGGTAACGGTTCACATGCACATTGAGCGGCGACATGAATATGGAAACCTGGATGCGTTTGTCTTTCAAAAATTCCGGCTCATCGGTTTCTTCGATCACGACGACTTTTCCGTCGGCAGGAGCAATCATCATGGTATCGTTCATCACCGTATGCCGTTTCGGGTGACGAAAAAACTGGAGGACGATGAGGAACAACAGGATGGACACCGCCAGGATGATGGCCCTGATCACGGGATAACCGGAAAGAAACTGGTCGGAAATAATGTGCAGTGCAGCCAGTGCGAGAATGGTAATGGTGAGGGTGGCGTATCCTTCTTTGTGTATCGTCATTCGGTGTATGAGAATTAAACGCAGGTTATTTTTTTATCATGATGCATGCGCAAGCTGAAGGTAGGTAAATACAAACGGCGAGGAAATAAAAAAAGCATCAAACCGGTCGAGGAAGCCGCCATGACCCGGCAATACATTCCCTGAGTCCTTGATGTGAATGCTTCGTTTGAACATCGATTCCACCAGGTCGCCGAGCGTTCCGGCCACTACGATGATGCAGGTAATGATCACCCAGTCGATGAGCGACAGGTCGGTATAATATTTTGAAATGATCCAGGCGATAATGAGAGCGAAGAATGCGCCGCCGATCACTCCTTCCCAGGTTTTCTTCGGGGAGATGCGTTCAAATAATTTATGTTTCCCAAGATTCACTCCGGCAAAATAAGCTCCGGTATCGCTGGCCCAGACGATAAAAAGATAACCCAGGATGATGTGTGCATGATATCCTCCCGTCGCTTCCGTGGGAGACGATGCGGAGATCAGGCTCATCAACGCCATCGGCACGGCGAGGTAAACGATTCCGAGAATGGTGATGGCGATATTGACAAAAGGGATTTCTGATTTTCTGAATAACTCCCTGATGAAAATACTGAAGACCAGCGGAAGGATCGCAACAGGAATCACCAAAATAATATTCAGGAAGTAAACGGAGTTCATGAAACGGGAATATAAAACATAGATCATCACGCCGATGAGTATGCCCAAATACTTTTGCGGCTGCATCTCATTTTTTTCACACCACGAATAAAATTCCCACATCGACATGATCGTAATAAACAGGAAAAGCGCACTGAAAGAATATTCATTCCAGGCAATGGCCGCTACCATCAGTCCGCCGCCGATAATACCGGTAATGAATCGTTGAGTTAAATTGCTCACAGGTTGTTTTGTTCAAGAATGTATTTGGCACGCATCACATCCGTATCTTTTACATACAATTCAATGTCACCGATGGTGATGTACGTGGAATCTTTCCTGTTCATTTCAAAAGATTCAATGTTGTGATCGGCCAGCAATGCCTTTGCAATCTGCACGAGATGCATTTTGTCGGAATAATAAACCGGTTGCCAGCCTTTCTGCATCCGCGGTCAGGATTGATTTGAATCATCCACCAGGAAAACAAAAATTTCTTTCGGGCCGTGTGCACCGGTCACCAGCGTTTTTTCGATGTCGGCTGTCCGGCTGGGGCCGGTAATGAGTGCAACCTGCGACGGAACCTGGTCGGCGTATTTAGTACGGATCAACAGCAGTGCATCTTTGATTTCGGTAACCAGTTGGGAAGTGAATGCAAAGACAATGTGCGTGGTTGGAATCACCACAAGCCTTCTTCCTGATTTCTGCCTGGACGAAACCACTACGCTGCCCGTACGCGCCACCAATGCTTCGCAGAGGGTGATCCCCACCATGCCTTCTTCAAAATCCTGATTTTCTTTTGGCTGGTAAGGGAAAGCACACTGATCCATCAGGCTGGTGATTTTTTCCTCATGACAGAAAAATTTTTTCCATCCTTTTTGTTCAGCGAGGGTGATGATGTTCTCCAGCGCCTCCAGTTCATTTTCACAAAAAACAAATTGTCCGCCGATCTTATTAAATGCTTTGGCAAACATTTCTTCCGGGCTATCGGGCGAAAGCGTATACACGGATTTATCCTGGTCGATGTTCGGGTACGGCTGACCGGTTTTATGAATCAGTGCATTCCGAACTTTCTTCAGAACTTTTTCTCGTGGTGTGCTTTCCTGCATGTTGGTGAAAACGAACGGGTACGAATATACAAATTGCACAATGGAAACCTGCAACAGTCTCCGTGTGAACGAAAAAATTATTCAACAGCCGGAGCCCCGGGATTGTTGGTTACCGGCGACGGAGTTCCCTGTTCGGTTTCAATTTCTTTCACCCCTGAACTTCCGTTGGATGATGCCAATTCTTCCACATTTTTATCCTCATCCCATTTACGTTTTCCAAAAATCTGCTCAAGATCCTCTTTGAAAATAACTTCTCTTTCAAGCAGGCGGGATGCAACTGCGCAGAGTTCATCTTTATGCTGAAGAAGCAATTCTTTGGTGCGTTTATACGCTGCGTCGATCAGTTTCTTTACTTCCTCATCAATGGCTTCAGCCGTTTTTTCGCTGTACGGTTTGTTGAAATTATATTCCTGCTGGCCGGAAGAATCATAAAAGCTGATGTTACCGATGCGTTCATTCAACCCGAAAATAGTCACCATGGCATACGCCTGCTTGGTAATTTTTTCGAGGTCGCTCAACGCGCCGGTCGATATTTTTCCAAAGATGATTTCTTCTGAAGCCCTGCCTCCCAGTGCTGCACAGATTTCATCCGTGATTTGTTCGGTGGTGGTGATTTGCCGCTCTTCCGGAAGATACCATGCTGCACCGAGGGAATTTCCTCTTGGCACGATGGTGACTTTCACCAGCGGATGTGCATGTTCAAGAAGCCAGCTCACGGATGCATGCCCTGCTTCGTGGTATGCGATTACCTTTTTCTCCTGCGGTGAAATGATTTTATTTTTCTTTTCCAGTCCGCCGATGATGCGATCGATAGCATCTAAAAAATCCTGTTTCTCAATCGCCTTTTTTCCTTTTCGCGCCGCAATCAAAGCGGCTTCATTGCAAACGTTAGCGATATCAGCGCCCGAAAAACCGGGAGTTTGCTTGGCGAGGAATTCAATGTTCAGCGTTTCGCTGATCTTGAGTGGTTTCAGATGGACATTGAAAATTTCTTTCCGTCCGTTCAGGTCAGGAAGTTCAACGAATATCTGGCGGTCGAATCTTCCCGGTCTCAGCAATGCGCGGTCGAGTACATCGGCGCGGTTGGTCGCACCAAGAATGATGACACCTGAATTACTTCCGAAGCCATCCATCTCAGTGAGGAGCTGGTTGAGTGTGCTCTCACGTTCATCGTTGGCGCTGAAAGAAGGTGACTTGCCACGGGCCCGTCCGATGGCATCAATTTCATCAATGAAAATAATACACGGAGCTTTTTCTTTTGCCTGGCGGAATAAATCACGCACGCGTGACGCACCAACGCCCACAAACATCTCCACGAAATCAGAACCGGATAAAGAGAAAAACGGAACCTGCGCTTCTCCCGCCATGGCTTTAGCGAGGAGAGTCTTACCTGTTCCCGGAGGTCCCACCAGCAAAGCGCCGCGCGGAATCTTACCTCCAAGGGTGGTATATTTTTTCGGAGTTTTCAGGAAGTCAACGATCTCCATCACCTCCACTTTTGCTTCTTCGAGGCCGGCTACGTCGTTGAAGGTAACTTTCACCTGCAGGTCTTTGTCAAATAAAGTTGCTTTTGATTTTCCGATGTTGAAGATCTGGCTGCCTCCGCCTGTTCCACCCATCCTGCGCATGATCAGGATCCAGATGACAACAAAAATACCGAGCGGAAGAATCCAGCTGAGGATGGTATCCCAGTAGCTGTGATTGTCGGGTTTGGGATTGATTCCGATTTTTTCTCCGTCTTCAAAATCTTTCTGTGCTTCGGTGATTTTCTTTTCGAAGTTATCCTGGGAGATGATGTTGATGTAAAAGTGCGGCCCCTGGTTTTCCACAGTCGGAAAACTCTTCGTTCGTACCAGTTTGTATTTGTCGTCTTTTAGCCGGTCTTTTTTAATATAGATGTGGGCAGTATTCCCGGTCACTTCAATTTTTTCCACATCCTTTTTGAGGAGCATGTTCTGTTCAAAATCTTTATACTCCAGCTCACGTTCACCGCCGCCCATCTGGAACAATTGAGTTCCGATGAGTATCACGATGATGATACCGTATATCCAATAAAAATTAAATCCCGATTTGGGATTCTTGGGAAGAGGAAATTTTTTGCCGTCCGTTTTTTTCTTCTGGTCCTTATCTTCCTCCTGTTGATTTTGTTCGCTCATGAAAAATGTCTTACTGAAATGTTTTTGCTCTTTTTCAAACTTGGTGCCGTCAACCGGCAGCCGTCATAACGTCATGCTATTTTGTAAAGTGTTAATGGCTTGCTATCTGTTTTATTTCAGCATCAGCCCAAAGCCTTTCAATGCCAAAGAAATCACGTTTCTCCTTCAGGAAAATATGTGCAACCACATTGGAGTAATCAAGTAATATCCATTCTGCATTGGTAAATCCTTCTTTATACAATGGATCTTCTTTGGTTTTGTCGTGGACATACTCTTCAATAGAACGCGCAATGGATTCGATGTGCGTCCTGGAATCAGCATGACAAACGATAAAAAAATCGGTGACAGCGTTTTTCAGATTTCTCATGTCGATGCATACAATCTCCTTCGCTTTTTTCTCCTGCATTCCTGAAACAACATGATCCTTTAATTGTTCAGATTCATCTTTAACTTTAACGGTTTTTTTAACTACTTTGCGCGAAGAAGATTTTTTTGCTTTAAGCATTCAGCAGGATCGATGGTGGTTTGGAAATGATTTGACTTTGAGCGACAAAGGTATTAAAAATAAATCAATGGGATGAACTCATGCGCAATCTTTGAACGGATGCTTCCAGGGCAGGCTGCAGGGTATTTAACGGTATCTTTTTTTGTGAAAACGGAGCCCGGAAATGAGCCGGTGATGCTGTGAATAATCCGAATGAACTAAGCTGAATTCAAGATGGACAACCGTTTACAAACTCTCTTCACCGGCAGGCAGGCAACGTTCCTGGAAACCGTTAATTCCACGAACAGTTACCTGCTTCACATGCTGTCGAAGAATCATTTGCCCGAGGGTTCTGTCATTGTGGCTCATCATCAATCGGAAGGCCGCGGTCAGGCAAGCGAAAAATGGGTGAGCGAGACCGGAAAAAATCTTTTGCTCTCGATTGTTTTTTATCCTTCGTTTTTATCCACACAAAATCTTTTCATCCTCAGTAAAACATTTGCCCTGGGAATTGCTGACGGCATCAGGCAGATAACAGGCATCGAAATAAAAATCAAGTGGCCGAACGATATTTATGCCGGTGACAAAAAAATCTGCGGGATGCTGATTGAGAATTCCATCCGCAACCCGAATGTCAATCATACTGTTTTAGGAATCGGGCTGAATGTAAACCAGGATTTTTACCCGATTGAAATTCCCAACGCGGCGTCTTTAAAAATACTGGTTGGCCACGAACTGGACCTGGATGAATGTTTTTGCTGTTTATGCAATGCCATCGAAAAAAGATACCTGCAGTTAAAAGCCGGGCACTTCGACCAGATCCATGAAGATTACGTGGCTGCTCTATACCGGTATGGCGCTTTTCACCGGTATGAAAATCCAAGTGAACAATTCCGTGCTAAGATCACGGCTGTCGGCGACGACGGAAAACTTTTTCTGAAACGTGAAAACGGTTTGATCGAAAAGTATGATTTCAAAGAAGTGAAATTCATCATTTAAAAATCTTACTTGTGCGCCGTGGCGGTACGGGTATCAACGGTCTGCCCGTCACGAATGGTATAATTAAAAGTAAGCGTTCCGTTGCTGTTGTAGGATCCGCTTCCGGTGATGGTATCACTGGCAATGATGGACTGGCTTAAAGAAACATAGTTTCCGGAAACATCTCCGAATACATACGACCCGGTTCCTTCCTGGTCAAAGTTGGTGATCTTGATTTGTGCCGGGCTGCTGCTGCCTGAAGAAATAGTCATGGTAAAACTCAATGGGCCGGAAGTTCCGTTCGACTGCGTAATCCAGGTGCCGAGAAATTTATCACGGTCGGCAGTGGAAAGAGCAGGATCGTTGTTGTTATCCTTCTGGCATCCATCCAACATGAAAATGAAAGAAGAGATCAAGAGGAAAGTGAAAAAATATTTTGAGTTCACCGTACAGATCGTTTAGTAAAAATTATTTCAGGCGGCTTGGCAAATCCAGCCGGAATGAACGGGCTACATCTTTAGCAATGTCGTAACCGGCATCAGCGTGCCGGATCACACCCATGGCAGGATCGTTATGAAGAACACGCTTCAATCGTTTTGCTGCATCATCGGTTCCATCGGCAACAATCACCATCCCGGCATGAATGGAATAACCGATCCCCACTCCTCCTCCATGATGCAATGAGACCCAACTCGCTCCTCCGGCTGTGTTGATGAGTGCATTCAAAACCGGCCAATCGGCAATGGCATCACTTCCGTCTTTCATCGCTTCGGTTTCGCGGTTGGGAGAAGCCACACTTCCGGTATCAAGATGATCGCGGCCTATGACGATCGGCGCTTTCACCTTACCGGTTCTCACCAGTTCATTGAATGCAAGACCGGCTTTTTCACGTTCGCCCATTCCCAGCCAGCAGATGCGTGCAGGCAAACCCTGGAAGGCAATGCGTTCCTGCGCCATTTTTATCCAGCGGGCAAGGGCTTTGTTCTCCGGAAAAAGTTCGAGAATCACACGATCGGTTTCATAGATGTCATTCGGATCACCACTCAACGCTGCCCAGCGAAACGGACCTTTCCCTTCGCAGAACAACGGCCTGATGTAAGCCGGAACGAAACCCGGAAAATCAAATGCATTTTTTAATCCATGCGCAAACGCCTGTCCGCGCAGGTTGTTTCCATAGTCGAACGTGACCGATCCTTTTTTCTGCAGTTCAATCATGAGTTGCGTATGCTTCACCATGGTGTCAAGTGAAAGCTCTATGTACTTTTTCGGATTCTCTGCGCGAAGAGTCTTTGCTTCTTCTACAGAAATTCCGACGGGAAAATATCCATTCAGTTCGTCGTGTGCGGAAGTCTGGTCGGTTAAGGTATCCGGGAGGATGTTTCTTTCCAAGAGCCGCTGCAGCAACTCCACGGCATTGCACACCACTCCGATGGAGATGGCTTTTCCGTTCTTCTTATATTCCAGTGAACGATCGATGGCTTCATCAATATCAAGAGAAATTTCATCGATGTATTTTGTTTCGATGCGTTTCCTGATTCTCCATTCCTCCACTTCAGCGGCGAGGCAAATGCCTTCATTCATCGTAATGGCAAGTGGCTGTGCTCCTCCCATTCCTCCGAGGCCGGCGGTCACATTCAATGTGTTTTTTAGCGAGCCGCCGAAATGTTGTCGCGCCACTTCCGCGTATGTTTCGTACGTGCCCTGCACGATGCCTTGTGATCCGATGTAAATCCAGGAGCCGGCAGTCATCTGCCCATACATGGTCAGTCCTTTTTCTTCGAGGTCACGGAAATTTTCCCACGTCGCCCAATGCGGAACCAACTGAGAATTGCTGATGATGACACGCGGCGCGTCTTTGTGTGTGGGTAAAATTCCAACCGGCTTGCCCGATTGAATCAACAACGTTTCATCGTCATTCAGGTCACGAAGCGCTTTTACAATCAGGTGAAAACATTCCACGTTACGAGCGGCTTTTCCTGTACCGCCATACACAACAAGATCTTCAGGCCGTTCAGCAACCTGCGGATCAAGGTTGTTGTGGAGCATGCGCAGTGCTGCTTCCTGTATCCATCCTTTGCAACTGATGGTTGTTCCGGTCGGTGTTTTTGTTTTAGTAAGGTCCAGCTTTTCAGTTGCCGCTTCCATAATAATTCATCGAATTACGAATTGGGTACGAATATACGAATACGCGAGGGCTCATCCTTTACAGTTGATTCCCGGAATCCGGAATGTCCCTGTTCCTTTCTTTCTTATCCGGCTTCTCCTTATAAGGACAATGCAGGCAGTTGCTCTGGCAGCAATAGCCCCGCTTCAGGTGGTAGGCTTCGGTGAAGATGACGTACCCTTCATCGTTCAGATAAAAATCTTCTTTTTCAAATTTGGCTGTAAAAGACATGGCGATCGTTTCAGTTCAACTTATTATATCGCTGCAAAATTATCCTTTTCATGTTGATGCACAAAGGCCTAACTTTGATGCGTGGCCATTGTTCTGAACCGACCGTTCCTTCAACCTTTTTATGACGAGCTTTTTGATAAAAAGCAACTGAATGTTTTCATTCTTCGTGACGACCTTGTTCATCCGTTTCTTTCGGGCAATAAATGGAGAAAGCTGAAATACAAAATCTGGAAGAATTTCAGAAGAAAAAATACGATACATTGCTGACTTTCGGCGGCGCCTATTCCAACCTCATTGTGGCTGCAGCGGCAGCAGGAAAAGAGTCGGGAATTAAAACCATCGGTGTTATCCGCGGAGAAGAACATCATCCAGACAGCAATCCTGTTCTCAGGTTTGCCACTGAATGCGGGATGAAGTTGATTTTTGTGTCGAGAAAAAAATACCGGAGTTACCGTGAGCATCCTGACCTGGCAGCTGCTGAATTTCAATTTCCATGCTCACGTTTGTATGTTCTTCCGGAAGGCGGTTCCAATGAACTGGCTGTTGCCGGCTGCAGGGAAATATGTGACGACATC
>JAPLDA010000054.1 GCA_026391945.1 Bacteroidota bacterium
CAGGTGCGCTGATTTTTTATTCAGCACAAAAATTTCAGGTTCGGAATTTTGTTGTGTGGCAAGAGGTAAGTGATTTCTTATCCCATCAGTAGAAAAATACTTTACAGTCCTTCTCAAGATAAATACCGGTTTCAGTTCATCAGTTGTACACTCTAAAAAACAATGCCATGAATGACGCACTCCACTGGAATAACATTGCAGACAATTACGACAAGGAAATATTCAACGTATTTCAGAATGACAAAAAGAAAAAGCTGAAGAAATACATCCGGAAGTACGCCAACAAAAAAAATACGGCGATCGATTTCGGATGCGGTGTCGGCAAAGCATTGCCATTGCTATCGCCCTTGTTCAAGGAAATCATCGGCGTGGATGTTTCCAAAAAATGCATTGCCATAGCCAAATCATCTCCATATAAAAATGTCGCTTTCAGGGAAGCCGATCTGGCAGCAAAAAAAATCAATCTTCCGTTTGTTGACTTTGCCTTTTGCTGCAACGTGGCCATGTCGGATGACATCAAAAGAAACTACCGGATCATTCAGAATGTACTGAGCACGTTGAATAAAGGTGGAGTGGCACTTTTTGTTTTGCCTTCACTGGAATCGGCTTCTCTCGCGGCCTGGAGTTTAATCAGCTGGTACGAAAGAGAAGGCGTCGACTTGGCTGACATTCCTAAGGATGACTTGGCACAATTGCATGTGGGTGATCACCGGCAGATCCTGGATGGTGTGGTGATGATCGACCGCGTTCCAACCAAACATTACCAGGTTGCTGAGTTGTATGCACTTTTCAATTCCGGAAATTTTGTCCTGCAGAAACTGGATCGCCTGGAATACGGATGGAATACGGAGTTTGAATCACCGCCACGATGGATGCAGGCGCCTTACCCGTGGGACTGGGTTGTGGAAGCGAAACGGGTGAAGTAAGTTCAGTCTCGAATGAATCTTTTGCAGCTGACACCAGCCGGCGTAAGAAGTTTTAACAGGTAAATTCCTTTCGGAAAATCATCAACACTGATTTTGAGTTCTGTGTTTTTCCTGATGTTGTTGATGGTTTTGATTTGCTTACCGACGAGGTTGTAAATTTCAACCGTTGCTTTTTCATTTTTCAAAAAAGAAAGATCGAAGTAAAGAAATTCTTTTACAGGGTTCGGGTAGATGCTGAACTGCTCGATGGAGTTGTTTTCATTGATCCCGATAGCACTCCCGCTGAAATGAAGATCATCCAGATACAGATAACTGTTGGCAGCCGTAGTGGCTCCGTTGGCATTGCTTGCCGACAGGATCAACATGCAGGAATCAGGATTGTTAGGACTCATGTAAGTGAGAGGAATGTTGAGTGCACCCCAACTCATCACCATTCCGGGCAAAGGATAATAAGCGAATGCAATCACATCGTGCGATAGTGTAGCAGTGTTCCATTTGGTGAGGCTGATGCTGATGTATCCCTGATCGGTTCCGTAAGCCATGTATTGCCAGTTTCCGGAAAATGCTGCCGGCCTTTGACTGTAAGGGAATCCACTTGTGGGCTGCAACGTTGATTGATTCATCGGACCACACATGGCCAACCCGGGAACCAGTCCCAACCCGGAAATATTTTTTGAAACCATTTTCAGGTAAGAGGTTCCGGGATTTCCAGGTGTTCCTTTCAGGCAGGTAAAAATCCCGCTTGATACTGTCATCGTATTCATACAACTCCAGTTGTCGGGGTTGCTATATGTTCCCATGCTGGTCCAGTTTTCAAAACCGTTGTTCGGAATTTGTGCAACTGAAAAATGCATCATGGGAAGCAGGATCGCCAGGGTGATTATTCTTTTCATCAGCATTGATTTTTTTTGAAATCTCAAAACAAATATCCGTTTTTTTAATCAAAGAAAACAAACTTCCGGTAAGCGAAGGGAGGGAGAATAGAGTAGAAGTACATTGCAAAGCGCATCCTTCCGGGTTATGAATCCCCGGTTTTATGGAGCATAATTTTTTATCATAGAGTGAAATCAGAACATTTACCAAGATATTCCTGTTGTTTGTCAAAACTACTGTAGGACTCTTTTGATTTCTGGGCGCAGAATCATATATTCGCAACACGTGCGGTGAATTCAGAATGAGTTTGAGGAAAGATCTGTGAGTGGTCGAAAGTTCCCCCATGGATGTCAGGCGAAATCAATGAAGATTTGTTTTTAAGATTCCAATGATGGTATTCCTCATTGTTATCTCGTTATTTATTTGCGGAACGTTTTTTTTAAAATCGATGAATGTGCCGGGATAAGACAATAGTCAACACGTTCAATTGCATTCCACATGGCGTGATATGCTGAATACGAAGAATCAACAAAACACAGATAACATCAACCAACATGAAAAAAATTATAGCGCTTCTCATTCCATTCCTGGTAACCGCTGCCTGTGTGCAGGCGGATTCGTGGCAACAAAAAGCAAACTTTGGTGGAACAGGCCGTTACAATGCCACAGGTTTTTCTATTGGGGACAAAATATATTTTGGCCTCGGTGGTGATGCAGGTTCAGCCAGGAATGATTTCTGGGAGTTTGATGTTCATGCAAATACCTGGACACAAAAATCGAATTTTACAGGATCAGCAAGAACATCGGCTGTTGGTTTTTCTGTAGGCACGAAAGGGTATGTCGGAACCGGCGTTGACTCGCTTGGTTTCAAGTTTGATTTTTATGAATATGACCAGGCCAGCAATACCTGGACACAGAAATCAAATTTTCCGGGAGGAGGAAGGGCGAATGCCGTTGCCTTTGCGATGAATGGAAAGGGATATGTGGGTACCGGTTACAACGGCGGATACACCTATGACTTTTGGGAATATAATCCTGCCATCAATGCCTGGATTGGAAAACCTGCATTTCCGGGAGGTCCGCGCGACAAGGCTGTCGGGTTTTCAATCGGGAATCATGGTTATATAGGCACCGGCCAGAATGCAGGCGGCAACCTGGGTGATTTTTGGGAATATAATCCTGTCACCAGTACGTGGCAAATGAGAGACAGTTTACCTGGTCCCGGCCGTTTCGGGGCAACAGGTTTCGGAGTGAATGGAAAAGGCTATATCGGACTCGGAACCTATAACAGTAATTATCCAAATGATTTTTGGCAATATGATACGCTGGTTGGACACTGGAGCCCGGCCACTATTTTCCCTTCGATGGGCAGGGCCTATGCAGTTGGTTTTTCTACTGCAAACCTGGGGTTTGTCATATCAGGTAATAACGGTTTTGGAACTTATCTGAACGATACATGGTCGTTTGGACCCATTCGGGGAGAAGCATTGAACTTTGATGGTATTGATGATTATATAACCGGCCCGGTTGAATTGATTCCCGTTACCGGGAATTATACAGTTTCTGTTTGGGCACAGAACACCAATCTGCAATCGGGTACGTACAGGGAAATTGTTTCGCAGGGACGGCATTTTTATATTGGTTATGACATCAGCAGAATGATTCGTATCGGTGATGATTGGGTGAACACAGGAGTTCCTTTTCCTACCGATGGAAACTGGCATAACTATTCTGTTGTCAGGTCCTCAACGAATACTATTTTATATATCGATGGTGTTCAGGCCGCATCGGCCGGGTACCCGATCCCGAATCCCACCAACACGCCGCTGTATGGCAATCCGGTTGCCACATTTGTGATCGGTGAGCAATGGTGTTATCCATGCAATGAAAATTTTTCAGGTAATATTGATGAAGTACGCGTATGGGGAAGAAATCTTACTCATGCGGAAATCCTTCATAACCTCTCATGCGAAATACCTTCAACTGCCACGGGACTTCTTGCCAACTATCATTTCAACCAGGGAGTTGCAAATGGAACGAACACCGCTGATGTTATTCTCGGTGACTCAAGCGAGAACGGCAATAACTGTTCGTTGATTAATTTTGCCCTGAATGGAAATACTTCCAACTGGGTTCTTCCCGGCGGTGTTGTAACAGGAAATGTTTGCTCTCCATGCAATCCTTTGACCTGGTATATAGATGCAGACGGCGATGGTTATGGAAACCCGCTCGTAAGCCAGGTGTCTTGCAGTCAGCCATTGGGCTACGTCACCGACCAAACCGATTGCGATGACTCCAATCCGAATGTTCATCCTTTTGCCATCGAAATTCCAAACAACGGAATCGATGAAAACTGTGATGGCCTGGATGCTGACGTGCTGGCTCAGTCCGACACTTCGTGGAAATATTCAAACACGCTGGAGCTGGGATGGGAGCAAACGGCCTTTGATGCATCATCATGGAATCCTGCCTTTGCCATTGGAAGTGGATGTTTCGGAGGAATTCCTAATACAACAAGGATATGGGGCGATCATAACAATGGCTGGACTTCTTACCTGAGAAAATCATTTCTTGTCGGAAGCATCACAACACCTGTTGTCTTGGATTACGAAATAGATGATGATGTGACCATCTATGTGAATGGACAACTTGTGGTGTTAGACCAGGACGGACAAGCAACAGGGCCCATCTATGATGTGAACATTGCGCCTTACCTGGTTCCTAATAGTATCAATGTGATAGCGGCGCAAGTCACCGATATCTATTGCTGTGATTATGGTTTTTGCGTTAGGGCTCACAACGTTGCAGGAAATTTCATCACCTATTATGCCGATGCTGACGGCGATGGTTTCGGGAATCCGTCTGTTGATTCCTTAGCGGTCATGATGCCTCCCGGTTACGTGTTGGATAATTCGGATTGCGATGATACCGATCCAATGGTTCATCTTTCATCCCCGGTCATTGTTTCCGGCGGCCCGCTAACGTTGCCTTCCTGTACAGGTGCTTCTGTGAACCTGTCTGTCGGTAACTTACGCAATGTGCATTTTGCAGATGCCGTTCTTGGTTACAGCAGTGGATATTCCTCTCCTGATTACGGTCCAGGCCAGGCACTGGGTGCCCCGGATGTGTACCCGGCTTATGGTGACAATCCATTGGCCTGGTCCCCGCTGTCGCAGGATGGTTCGCGTGAATACATCGACCTTGGATTTACCAATAGCGGACAGGTGAACTTTATTGACATTTATGAAACGTATTCACCGGGCTCCATCGACAGTGTCTATATATTCAACCCATATAACTATACGTATGAACTGGTGTATTCTGCTGCTGCCGGTGCTGCCGGCGAAACAGCAAGGATTCTGCATATTACTTTCCCAACCCCTGCGTTTCCGGTCACGGCTATCAGGATCATGATGAACTCACCTTTTGTTCATGACTGGAATGAAATTGACGCCGTGTCCATCGGGCAGATTGTTCCTGCCAGCTATTCTTCTTATGCATGGTCCACCGATGAAATCACACCTTCCATTGCTGCAGCTGCAACCGGTAGCTACAGCGTTACAGTGAGTACGGGGGGATGTACCGGAATGACTCCTCCGGTTGAGATCACCAGTACCCACGTCATCGCCGGCCCAAGTTTTAACTGGGAGATATGCCCGGGTACTTCCACCGTTCTGGCAGCAGGAGGAGCATCAATATACCTGTGGAATACCGGTGATACTTCTTCTTATATTACCGTTGCACCAACGGTGGTAACTACTTATTCTGTTATTGGAACAGATGCGTATGGATGCAGCAGCACCGATAGCATCACTGTATATATATATAATCCTATACACCCGGGAACTGTAGTGGTACAGGGAGCCTGTACGCAACAATCCAATGGTAGCATTCATGTTGGTCCGGCTACCGGCGGAGTGTTGGGCGGTTACACGTATACACTTTCCGGGAATGACCAGTTATTTCAAAACACCGATGGGGTTTTTGACAACCTTTTTTCCGGTAGTCATCATCTCAACATCATGGATGGTGCATCCTGTTCATTCGATACCACCATCATGGTGCCTGACATTTCACCGGCTACCGTCATCTCTTCCAGCGATACCATTTTCTGTGAAGGTGATACGGTTACACTCACGGCTCCCGCTTCTGGTTCATATGCCTGGAGTACGGGCGACACGGCACAAAGCATCACGTTTATCGCAACGTATGATCATTTGCTTTTCCTGCAAAGAGGTTCGGTGGGTAGCCATACGCAAAGCCGTATTTATTCGGTGAACACATCCGTGAACGGATGCAACAGCATTGGTCTCATAACGATATATACTAATCCTTCACCGGCTATTGTGCTGGCAGCATCAAGCCCTGATTGTTACGCCTATCTTTTCAATGTCAACATAGAAGGAACAGGCGGAACGGCACCTTATTCAGGAACCGGAACATCACTGGTACAACCTGCATTTTATTCTCCTGACACAACATTGAATTTCTCCATCACTGATTCGAGCGGATGTACTGCCTCGGGTTCGATCCTGGTCACTCAACCGACACCTGTTACTGCGGGAATGTCGGCTGTTACAAATGTTACCTGCCATGGCGGTTCTGACGGAAGCATCCAGCTATCAGGCGTCACCGGCGGAACACTTTTGTCAGATACCCATGCCTACCCGACTGGATATTCTTATTTCCTGTTTGGACCAGGTGGTTCTTACCCTGTGAATTCAACAGGTTTGTTTACAGGATTGCCGGCGGGAAATTATTTTATCGGCGCCTACGACGGCCATGGCTGCGGATTTTATATCAATGGCGGAATCTCCTTGACCATTACGGAGCCGGATCCACTAATCATCACTTCCACTCCGGCTAAACCGGAAGTTTGTCCTCATGAGCTGACGAACGTTGTGCTGTCAGCATCAGGAGGAGTAGCACCCTATACCTTTTCAGGAGATTTGACAACTGATCTTGCGCCCGGAACATATCAATATACAGTTATAGATTTTACCGGTTGTTCAGCAAACGATACAGTCAGGATTTCGGAAAATGTTTTACCGTCACCGGTCATCACAGCCAACGGTTCCCTGTATGTCTGCACAGGAAGTTCTGTTACGCTCAAAGTCCAACACCTTGGCGGCACTGCTTTGAATTTCGATGGAGTGGATGACTATGTGGAAGGTTACAATCCGAATCTTCCCGTCGGTAACGAAGCCCGTACGATTGAAGCCTGGATCAACCCGGCACAATTTCACAGTGGTTCCATTTTTAACTGGGGATCATACAATGGGTTTGTCTCAAACGACCGTTCAGGTATCCTCTATATCAATCACCATTTATATTTTGTGGGCGAGAACAATGACCTGGAAGGCGGCATCCAGATTGATCCGGGAGTCTGGACACATGTGGCTGCGACGTTTGACGGCAATACACTTTCATTATATGTAAACGGTGTTCTTGATGCCAGCAGAACGATAAACCTTTCAACCGGCCTTACCAATTTCAGGATCGGCATGGGCAATCCGACAACAAACTATCAGCCGTTCAACGGAGCTATTGACCAGGTGAGGGTTTGGGATTATGCACTTCAGCAAAGTGAAATCATTTCAAACATGAGTACATCCAATCCAACTGGTAATCCGCCGGTGGTTCTTGTCAGGAATTCGAATTATGTTCCGGCGAATGGATTGGTTGCTTATTATATGTTCAATGAAGCGGCAGGAATTACAACCAATGATGAAGTGCTTGATTCTTCCGCAGTATTATATAACGGTCCGGCCTGGATCACCTCCAATGCGCCGGTCGATCAGTTCACCGGATATAGCTGGTTGCCCAATGGTGAAATCACGGATACCATTGTTGTTTCTGACCCGGGTACTTATTCAGTGCTGGTTAATAATTCGCTTGGCTGTAGTGCCACTTCTTCGATAGTGGTCACCGTTCGTCAATGCATCCTTCCGTATTACCAGCCGCCTGACAGCGGAAAGACCATTACTCCGCTGGGTTCGGAACTTACGCAATTGTACCAGAACCCGGATTCGATCGGTGACACAACGAACAATGCCGTGTTCCTTGTTGACCAGGGATCAGTTCTGATTGAAGTGATTTCCAACGCAGGAATGCATGACAGTTTATATACCTTGCTTCAGACTCCGGCATATGGAATGAATAACTTCATCAGCAACGGTGATACGACCCTGATCATTACCGGTAATTTTCCTATTGTGCATTTGCCATTGCTTAACGGTCTTCCGACGTTGATTAATTACGTCCGCCCGTATTATCCGCCCGTCAGCAACACCGGGTTTATTTCGAGCGCCGGTGATATTTCCATGCGCTCCGATTCAGCACGAAATGTATTTGATGTCGACGGTGAAGGAGTTAAAGTCGGTGTGATATCCGACAGTTACAACACACAGTCTGGTGATCCTGCATCAACCGACCGGTTAAACGGTGATCTTCCCGGAGCCGGCAATTCGTCCGACACCACTTCGGTGGAAGTAGTAGCCGAATATCCGTTCGGTAAGCGTTCTGATGAAGGACGAGCTATGTTGCAGGTTGTGCATGACATTGCGCCTAAAGCGAAACTTGCTTTCAGAACAGGCTTTGTAAGTGCCGGAGATTTTGCGGAAGGTATAAAAGAAATGCAATCGGCCGGTTGCCATGTGATCGTGGATGATGTATCGTATGTAACGGAGCCATTCTTCCAGGACGGTGTGGTATCGAAAGCCGTTGATTATGTGAAGGCGCAAGGGGTCTCGTATTTCACGGCCGCCGGTAATTTCGGAAACAAATCATATGAGGGCGTCTTCAATCCGGTTCCGGCACCACCGGGAATGACAGGCAAAGCCCATGATTTCGGCGGCGGCGATATATACCAGAGTGTCACGTTGCCTCCAGGAGTATATACCATCGTCCTGCAATGGGATGATTCTATATATTCTCTCGGGGAATTACCGGGAGCAAAAAATGATCTTGATATTTACCTCACCGATAATGCAGGAGGAAAACTTTTTGGATTCAACAGAAAAAATAACTGGGGTGATCCGATTGAAGTCCTGCCGTTTACTGTTGGCGGGGGAACTGCTACCGCAAACATCATGATTGTACGGGCATGGGGAACCGACAATGTGAGATTCAAATACATTGTGTTCCGAGGCGAAATGACCATCAATGAATTCCAGGGCGGCAACTCCACCATTGTGGGACAAGCCAACTCGGAAGGAGCAATGACGGTGGGAGCAGCGTTGTATTCCAACACGCCTGCATTCCATGTGAATCCACCGACGGTTGCATCATTCTCCTCCATAGGCGGCGGCGCAGTAAGAGGAGGGGTGCGTAACAAACCGGATTTTGTAGCGCCGAATGGTGTGAATACCTCTGTGAGTTTTGGAGCGCCGGATTACGATCATGACGGCAATCCTAATTTCTTCGGAACATCATGTGCTGCTCCGCATGCTGCCGGTGTGGCCGCGCTTCTGATTCATGGAAGAAGGAAATTTTATAGCGATGATTTAAAGCCTGACAGCGTACGTGCCATACTCCAGAGAACATCCATTGATATGGACGCCGCCGGGTTTGATTTTAACACGGGCTCCGGTTTGATCCAGGCTGATGCTGCGTTGCAATCTTTTGCGACACCAAGACCTGTCATCACACAACTGAATCTTTCCAATAATTCCATTACTCCGGGAACGCAACCGGTGGATGTCACGGTTGTTGGTTCTTACCTGTCGCCGCAGTCACAAATTGTTTTCAACGGAACCATTCTCACTACAACGTTTGTGGATGTGAATCATCTCACCGCTACTTTCCCGGGTTTCAACGGCAACCCTGCAGTCCAGGTATATAATCCGCCTATCACGCCAAGCGGAAGCGATGGAGGTTATTCCGATCCGTTGTATTTCTTCATGAATTACAAACCGACGGTGAGAGTGACGGCTGATCACAAAACAAAACGCTACGGAGAAAAACTTCCTGATTTTACGTTTACTGCGACCGTAGATAATGTTCCACTGGCGAATACAGGCCTGAGCTTTGCAGATCTCGGACTTGATTCGGTTTACTTCACTTCGTCAGCAACCAGCGCAAGCAACACCGGTAATTATTTCATTCATCCTTACATTGAACTGGATACCCTGAACGATTCGGCGGATGCTGTACTCTATCATACGTATAGTTATATATTCAATGACGGGTTGCTCGCCATCAGGCGAATGCCTGTGGTGGTATCCCCGATGGATACGACGTTGGTGTATGGTGATAAAATAGCCGGTTTCCATTTCAGTTATGATTATGACCAAACCAACATCGATATCAGCGACCAGGCTGCCTTCCTCAGTTCTATTGAAGCTGATCATAGTTCAACCATGACCGATGCCATTGCATTCGTGGATGCTAAAGTAGTCACCAATGGAAAAGTGGTCACCAATGTTGACCTCACCAAACTGAGCATGCTTACCAGCGCCAAAGTGGTGACGAATGCGAAGGTGGTGACGAATGCGAAAGTGGTGACCAATAGTATCGTGTTTGATACGACATTGCTGGTGGAAGTAGCTCCGCAATCCATATTCAATTATGAAAATGATTCGGCGAACACCACGCTCGAAAGTCCGGGACCGGGTTCTCATTCACGTGCATTGCTCAATGCCAAAGTAGTTACCAATGGTGTTGGGATCGTCAATGCAAAAGTGGTGACCAACGGCTCACCGATTGTAAACAGCACTACGGTTTCCGACAGCAGCAATGAGAAAACGGTAGTCATCATTGATGAAGACGATGTCGCGGATTCTTCCAATACGCTTACGGATCTGAAATCAATCAACATGATTACCGGAATGACGGTGGGTGTATGGACGATTGTTCCGGGCGCTTTGATATCCGACAACTTTGATATATCCTATGGATTGGGAACCCTCATCATTACACCGGCAACTCTTGTTGTAAAGGCGGATGATAAAGATGCAGCCTGCTCAGCACTTCCTGAATTTACTTCAACGATCACCGGGTTTCAGTACAGTGATTCTGCCAATACGGTTGATTCCATTCCTCCGTCTTATGCTGTGTTCGATCATTCGAATGTACAGGTGAGCGGAATTCCTCCTGCCGGTAGTTATGATATCGTCCCGGGTGGATTGATGCAATTTGTTCAGCCGGATTATATAGTTCAATATGTCAACGGTTTATTGACGATGCCTTCCGCAATTACGCTCACAGCTACACCAACACAGCCTTTGTGTTCAGGTGACGTCGGCCGTGTAACACTCGTTGCCGGCGGCGGAGCGGGTTCATATAGTTATGGCGGAGATGTCACCACCAATCTTGCCGGTGGGACGTATCATTATACAGTTACGGATGCAAATGGCTGTATCGCCGAGGCATCCGTCACGATGGACGATGCTCCTGCATTGTTGACGTTAACTGCCACACCGGAACAACCAAAATGTTTCGGCGAAAACGGGAAAGTTACACTCGTTGCAAATGGAGGAACCGGTTCTTATTCGTTTGGAGGAGACCTGAGTACAAACCTTCCTGCCGGAACCTATCATTATTCGGTAACAGATGATCATGGATGCAAGGCTTATGCATCCGCAGAAATATTGGCAGCCCCGCCTTTGCTGACATTGACGGCTACAGCCACTCAACCATCCTGTTTTGGCGACCTGGGAAGTGTGAACCTTCAGGCAGCCGGCGGAGCCGGATCCTATTTGTATGCGGGAGATAAAAATGTTCTGATGGGTCCCGGAACCTATTATTATTCTGTAACGGATTCAAACGGCTGCCATGCCTATGCAACGGTTACGATCGATGCTGCGCCATCGCTTCTTGATTTAATTGTCACACCTTCACAGCCAAAATGTTTTGGGGATAAAGGAAGCGTATCCTTGCTTGCCGGTGGTGGTGTTTCATCTTATTCATATAGCGGTGATGCCATCACCAACCTTGTTGCCGGAACTTATCATTATATGGTTACTGACGGAAACAATTGCCAGGCAAACGGAATAGCTGTTGTCAATGCTGCTCCTTCAGCGCTGGTATTGACTGCAACTCCTGTTCAGCCGATGTGTTCCGGTGATAAAGGAAGTGTTACATTAAGTGCAACCGGTGGAACCACACCATATATATATAGTGGAAGCGCCACGACTAATCTTACTCCGGGCATTTATAATTATATCGTGAAGGATGGCAACAACTGTTCATCCAATGCTTTTGCTACGATTAATTTGGTAACACAGGTTTCAGGCATTACTTCAGTGACTCCATCCGGTTGTTCTGTCAATTCAGGAACAGCGATGGTGACGCCTTCGGGCGGTAGTCCGGGTTATAGTTATTCCTGGTCACCCGGCGGACAAACCACTCAGACTGCTACCGGCCTTGCAGCCGGAAATTATACGGTGACCATTAAGGATTCTCACAACTGTACGGGAACTGCTTCGGCTACTATTTTTTCTGCCGGTACGTTCCCTGCCGTCCCGGGAGCTATCAATGGTCCATCTGGTGCATGCAGAAGCCAGTCAGGTGTTGTGTATTCTGTAAGTGCAGTTCCGGGTGCAACAGCCTATCTATGGACAATTCCATCCGGAGCATCCGGATCTTCTTCCACGAATTCAATCACCGTCAACTTCAGCAGTTCATATAGTGGCGGGTCCATTTGTGTGAAGGCATTGAATGTTTGCGGAACCAGTGCGTCTTCCTGTATTAACGTTCCGCGGATCTCATCAGCTCCTTCAACTCCCGGTTCAATTTCCGGATCTTCTACCATGTGCGCACCTGCGACGGGAGTTTATTCGGTTGCTGCAGTGGCGAATGCAACCAGCTACTCATGGACTGTAGCAGGAACGGGATTATCCATCACATCCGGACAAGGAACTAAATCCATCACCGTTTCTGCAGCTTCAGGATTCACCAGTGGCTCTGTTTCGGTGAGAGCAGTCAATTGTGCGGGAAGCAGCAATGCGGTGACTAAAAATGTGTTCGGATCTTTGATCAGCGTACCGGTTTGGTTCCCTGACCCATCCGATAACTTCGCCATCGGAGTTTGCGGAGGCAGTATGATGGAATATGAAATTTACCAGGTTCCCGGAGCAACATCTTATACATGGTCAGCGCCGGCCGGTTGTATTATTTCCGATGGGCTTGGACATTCTGGAAATCCGCTCACTTTCGCCGGACAGAATGCAGCGGGAGAATGGGAAGTATATATCACGTTCCCTTCCGGATTTGTTTCAGGCAATGTAAGTGTATATGCAAGCAATGCATGTGGGAACAGTCCCGTTCTGTCCATGGCAGTTCGTTCAGCGCCTG
The DNA here is from genome assembly GCA_026391945.1 of Bacteroidota bacterium. GTDB lineage: Bacteria > Bacteroidota > Bacteroidia > AKYH767-A > 2013-40CM-41-45 > JAPLDA01. The sequence continues at coordinate 13,095 of JAPLDA010000054.1, forward strand.
TAGCACCGGCAGCCATCGCAGGCAACACTTCCAATGTTTGCCGTAAGAGCGGGTTGATCTATTCGATTCCCGCAGTGAACGGCGCCACATCCTACACATGGAGTGTTCCTTCGGGTGTAACCATCGTCACCAATTCAGGGACGTCCATCAAAGTGAATTTCGGAAACAGCTTTACCTCTTCCGGGAACATTTGTGTGAAGGCGAATAATACCTGCGGATCCAGCGCTCAGTCGTGTATTACTGTGAAGGCACCACCTGATCAACCAGGAACGATAACGGGTGCCGCTTCTGTATGCAAGAGCCAGTCATCGGTTGGTTACTCCATTGCTGCTGTAACCGGTGCAACATCGTATTCGTGGAGCATTACAGGTGGAGCAATTTTCGTCGGGGCCACTACAGGAACTTCCGTGACCGTTAAATATTCTTCTTCCACTTCAGCGTCTGCGACTTTATCTGTGAAAGCGAACAATACCTGTGGATCGTCTGTTGCGAGAACGTTTGCTGTTGCCGTCAATCTCAGTTGCCGCACTACAAATATGAATGAAGAAGTGAACCTGCTTCCGGGTGTCCAGGTTTATCCGAATCCTACTTCCGGTAAAACCAATGTTGTTTTCTACGCGGAAGAGGAAAAAGATTATTACCTGGAAGTGATGGATTTCACCGGGCATCGTGTGTACAGCAGAACCATCAAGGCGCAAAAGGGAAACAACATCAGCGAAGCTGATCTCAGCGGTTTTGCTTCCGGTTTGTATTTCATCAGCGTTGCCGGTGAAGGCACACCGAAACAGACCGTGAGAGTGACGGTCGAATAATGAGTTCTTTTATTTGTATGAAAGCCCGGTATTGTTTCCGGGCTTTCTTATTTTTACAGACTTATGAATCGTTATTTCAAAATCTACAAACCATTCGGAATGTTGTCGCAGTTCAGCAGGGAAGGGGAACATAAAACTCTTGCCGATCTGAATTTTGCTTTTCCGAAGGATGCTTATCCAGTCGGCAGGCTCGATACCGACAGTGAAGGTTTGCTGTTGCTCAGCAGCGACAGCAGGCTGAATCATCGTTTGCTGAACCCGGCATTCGGCCATCACCGCTCTTACCTGGCGCAGGTGGAAGGAGAAATCGATGACGATGCCTGCAGGAAAATCGAAGAAGGGGTCTCCATCAACATCAAAGGAGAAAAATATGTTTCTGAAAAATGCACGGTGAAGAGAGTGGGAGAGGTGCCGCATGTTCCTGAACGAATTCCGCCGGTTCGATTCAGGAAATCAATCCCGACGTCATGGATTGAATTGACACTGACGGAAGGGAAAAACCGGCAGGTCAGGAAAATGACTGCTGCTGCGGGTTTCCCGACTCTCAGGCTCATCAGGATTTCCATTGAAAAACTTTTACTGGATGACATGCAGCCCGGGGATGTACGGGAAGAAAAGGAAGATACTTTTTACAGACTTCTCATGCTGCGCAAATAACGGAAGAGAATTTCCGGGGGAACAGTCAGACGATTTTCAGCAGGTCCGATTCCATCATCTCCGTCATGTATTTTAAAAAAAGCTGCAGTGATTTTTTCTTGTCTTCATCCAGGACATAACTGATCCTTTTCGTGAAATAATCTTCCATGTCGAAAAATGGAAATTCTTTTTCACATTGCCTGATCACTTCGCTGATGTGTTGCAGTCCCATACCAAGCGAATCATTCAGCCTGGCGATAAAATCTTCAGAAAGTTTTTTGTTCGCCACCCAGCATGCAAAAACAAACGGAAGTCGGGTGAATTTTTTCCACTCTGCTGAAAGATCATAACAGTAGTTGAATTGGCTGCTAAGCGTAAAGGTTCGGTCACCGATCACAACGCCCGCCGTGGTGCCGTGGATCTGGTCTTCAAATTTTTCTTCTGCATCTTTCCAGTTCGGGCTGATCTTCCAGAATTTTTCTGCCAGCACACGGACGAGCATCACCGACGTCCTGCTCTGATGATCCAGCAGTATGTTTTTTATTTCCGCCAGCGGAACATCGCTCAGCAGCAATACAGACTTCACTTCACCGTCAGCGCCGATGCAATAGTTGCTGATGATATGATATTCTTCAAGTTCGGGAAGTATGGCAACTGGAACCAACCCGATGTCCACTCTGTTTCCTTCCAGCTTTTCCGCGCACACCGAAGGGATATCGAGCTGAAGATCGATTTCGTTTTTAATTTCAGATTCTGTCAGACCGTAAATAAAAGGTTTGCTGTTGAGGTAACTGACGCAACTGATTTTTATTTTTTCCATCGGCACGAAGGTAAGGAATATTGGGTATTGGGTATTGAGTATTGAATGGCGAAATTTAATGGTGTTGGTTTTCTTCTTACTTCCTTAAGAAATAATTTTTCCGTCAACGATTTCAATGATCCGGTCGGCGCCTTTTGCAAAATCAATGTCATGCGTAACGGTGATGATGGTGTTGCCTTTCGTTGCCAGTTCTTTCAGGATGCTGAATACAATGTCAGAATTTGCGCTGTCGAGATTTCCTGTTGGCTCATCCGCCATGATGATGATCGGGTCGTTCATCAAAGCGCGGGCAATCGCAACACGCTGCTGCTGTCCGCCCGATAACTTCCCCGAAGGTTTGTTCGCAAATGAATCCATCTGCATCTGCCGGAGTTTGTCGATGGCTTTTGATTCGATTTCTTCATTGCTGAACTTCGCCAGTTTTCTTGCCGGCATCATCACATTCTCCAGCGCCGTAAATTCAGGCAACAGGAAATGAAACTGGAAAACAAAACCGATGTTTTCATTCCTGAATTTTGACAGTGCGTTCTGGCTGAGCCCGGTCACCTTTGTATTCTTAATGGTGATGCTTCCTTCATAGTCAGTATCCAGCGTGCTCAGCAGGTATAGCAACGTTGATTTTCCGCTTCCCGATTTCCCGATGAGGGAAACAAACTCACCTTCTTTCACTGACAGCGACACATCGTTCAGCACATGAAAGTCTTCCGGCTCATGAAAATATTTGTGCAGGTGTTGTGCTTTCAGAATTTCATTCATGAGAAAAACGATTCAGAGATATGTGGTGCCTGGTCATTCTGTTTTAATTATCCTCTCAGGATGGCTACCGGGTCCACCCTCGACGCTTTGATGGAAGGCATAAGCCCGGCAACAAACGTGGTGAGAATGCCGAAGACCATTCCGAATGCATAATGTTTAGGGTTGAAGATCACCGGGAAATATTTCAGGCCGATAAAATCATTCGATGGAAACGGAATGCAGGAAAGGATGTACGATAACGTGAAACCAAGAAGTATCCCGCTCAGCGCTCCGAGAAAACCGATCACCAGCGACTGCGATAAAAAAATCTGCACAATGTCTTTTCGTGCAAAGCCCTGCGCTTTCAGGATGGCAATGTCTTTCATCTTGTTTGCAATCGTCATGTTCATGATGTTGTAGATTCCGAAGCCGGCTACTACGAGCATCGTGATGCTCACTACGAACGTAAGCGTATTCCTGACGAGGTTGCCCGCCATCACCGATGAGTTGGCGAATTCCCAGTCTTCGGCTTTGCTTTCATATTTCCTGGAAAACTCTTTCGCTTTTTCCACGGCGAGTTTGTTGTCTTTCAGTTTTACATTGATGTCGGTGATGTAACTTCTGTCTTTGCCCAGCAACTGCTGTACACTTGAAATGTTCACGTAACTCTTCACATTGTCGATGGTGCCGATTCCGATTTTAAAAATTCCGACAATCCGGAAACGCATGGTGCTGCCTGTCGGCGTGGCCAATGCAACAAGGTCACCGGTTTTTACATTCAGCTTTTGTGCAAGGCCGGAGCCCATGAGAATACCGTTGTCGGTGGTGAGAAGATTTTCAGTTTTTCCAACCACCATTTTTTCCGACAGGTTAAACAGGCGCGATTCTTCAATGATGTTCACTCCCTGGATGAAGCCATTGATCTGCACCGGTCCGTAATTGTAAAACACCTGCGTACTCAGCATCGGGGAAACCGCCGCCACGGATGAATTCTGTTCCAGGTCGGCCATGATGGCATCGGCATTCCTGATGTTCAGTTTTATTTGTTTCGGCTTCGGGTGATGAACCACCACCAGTTGTTTTGGATTGTTGAAATATTCCCCGGCTACAGAAACGGAGTAATCGGTTTTCAGATCGTTGTAGATGTGGATGTCGGGCGTTGCCTGAAGCATCGTATCCTCCAGGAATTTATTCACGCCCTGCATGAAACTGATCATGAGGATGAACATGGCAATTCCGAACGTGACGCCGAGGATGGCAACGATGGTTTGCTTCTTCCGTGAAAGGAGATGGGTTTTGGAGATATCAAAATTTACCGGCAGTGCCATGATCTATTTCTTGGAAGGAATGATCACTTCAGTTGACTCATCCAGTCCGCCGGTGATTTCCACCAGGTCGAGTGTATGAATGCCTGTGAGTACGTGAATGGTTTTCTGTTTTCCGTCTTGTTTCACCCGGATGCTGTCTTCGGAAAGCAATGCATTTCTTGGAATCACGAGGGCTTGTGTTTTCTTCTGTACGATGATGTTTGCTTCCACTGAACTATGTATGAACTGTTGTTGGGTGGAGTCTTTAAAGACGGCATCCACGCGGAACGTCTGGTCCAGTTCATTCATCACCGGGTACAGCCGCGAAACCGTTGCATGGTAAATCGTGTTGCCGGTGACATCCATTTTCAGTAAAACTTCCTGCCCGGTTTTGATTTTATCAATGTCCTGCTGATCGACTGATAGCTTGATGATTCTCCCGGAAGTTTCACCGAGCAAAGCCACCACTTCATTCATCCGCACACTTTCGCCGGCTTCTTTGAACGTCTGGAAAACGGTTCCGTTGTTTTCACTCCTGATAAAATAATTATCGAGATCGGTTTGTGCGGATGCCATTTGACTTTTTGCATTATGTAAAACCACGTTGAGTTCGTTGAGGGCAACCTGGTATTTTTCTTCCGCTGATTTTTTCTGGTTCTTCGAAATGGTGTAATTCGTAAAAGCATTGTCCACATTGTTTTTGGAAGCTGCATTCTGATCGTACAGATTTTTCAAACGGAAATACTGGAGCGAATCATTTCTGAATTTCACATCTGCATTTTGCCGCGAGAGTTCCAGGTCATTCAACACCCTTGAACGGGGAGAAAGATTCGATTCCGCATTTTCAAAACTGCTCCTCGCTGCGTCCAGCCTGGCCGCCGGCGCTTCGTTTCTGATGACATAAATGCTTTGTCCTTTTATGACGGTATCTCCGTCTTTCACCAGTTTCTCTTTCACGGTTCCATTGCTCAGGGCAAAAAGATAATATTCCTTTTCGGAAATGATCTTACCGGAAGCATACACCGTTTCGATGATGTCTTTCTTTTCCGGTTTTACGGTTTCGCCTGAACGTGAACAGGCACTCAGCAGGATTATGAAACTGAAAAAAAGAATTTTATTCATGGGAGTTGGTATAACATTAATCCGAAAGTGAATGGCTTGACAGGTGATTATTTTTATTCTGTCATTCCTTTTTTGTTTTCCCGATCATTCCGAGATGTGTGTGATGAAAACCATCGGGAAACTTCAATCCGTATCCAAGCATGCGGTCGAACGATGAATGAGCAAACAACAGGATTCCTGCGAACTCAAATTGCATAGAAGTCATGGAGTATCCAATGATAAAAATCAGCAGGGCGATTCCTTTGTGATGGAGTAGGTTGTAGGTGATGGCTCCAACGCGGCTGCCAGCAAGGTATCCGAGCATTCCAAGATCCGGCGCAAGAAACATAATCCAGAACCACATCCACGACAGGTGAAGGGCATGAACAGCCATCAATGAAACAATCAATTGAACAGCTTCTTCTGATTTAAGAATTATTTTCATGCATTCTTTTTTTGATGGATGCAGTTTGAATCATCGGTTACACTTCCATTGAAGTGATCAGTTGACTTACCGGCTTCGCAGCAACACCTTCATCCACCGGCAATCCTCTTAATTTTTTAATACGGTTCCTGGTTCTCTCAGCAAGCAAATACATCACGGGTACCATGATGAGTGTAAGGAAGGTTGCAAAGCCCAGCCCGAAAATCATCGTCCATGAAAGCGGTCCCCAGAATGCCGTGCTGTCTCCTCCGAAATACAAATGCGGATTCAGTTCACTGAACAATGTTCCGAAGTCGACGTTCAGCCCGATGGCAAGCGGTATCAATCCAAGAATGGTCGCCGATGCGGTAAGGATCACCGGCGTCATTCGGGTTCTGCCGGCTTCCACGATGGCATCGAATGTCGGAAGTCCTTGCTGCCGCAGGAGATCGGTGAATTCAACCAGCAGGATTCCGTTTCTCACCACGATACCGGCGAGTGCAATCACACCTACGCCGCTCATGACAATACTGAATTCCATTTTCCAGAATGAAAAACCAAGCAGCACGCCCGTTACGCTGAAAGCAATTTCAGCCATGATGATCAACGGCTTGCTTACTGAATTGAACTGGATGACGAGGATGAGGACGATGAGCAGCATACTCGCCATCATGGCCCATCCGAGGAAGGCGCCGGTTTCCGCCTGTTCTTCCTGTGCGCCGGTGAATTTTACCGTCACGCCGTTTTCCGGATAAAATCCTTCAGCAGCTTTTTTCACATCTTCCACCACAGCCTGTTCATTGTGGCCGGATAGCACGTTGGATGAAAGCGTCACCAATCGCTTTTGATTTTTTCTTTTGATCAGCCCGTACGTGTCTTCATATTTAATGTCGGCGAACGAAGAAAGCGGAACATCCCTGATGGCGCCGCCCATGGCCATGTCGCGGTAAAGTATTTTCAGGTTCTTCAGCATGTCCACGTTGTTGCGCTGATCCGTTTTGTACCGAAGCATGATTTTATAATCGTCGTTCAGGTCCCGGTACTTCGATGCTTCCCATCCGAGCACGGCCGCCTGTATCTCGCGCCCGATCTGCGTGGTGTTGATGCCTTCGCGGTTCGCACGTTCACGGTCAATCGTGAAGGTAACCTGCGGCTTCTGATTCTGCAGGTCGCTTCGCAATTCTTCGACACCTTCAATGTGAAGCGAGTCGAGGTAACGTTTTAAATTCCGGCTCGTCTTAACGATGTCTTCGTAACTGTCGCCGCTCACTTCAATGTTCACCGGTTTGCCCACGGGAGGGCCGCCCTGTTCCTGCGCCACGGTTATTTCAGCACCGGGAACACATCCTTTCACAGCTTCCCTGATGCGGTCGAGGTATTTTGACGTGGACTCTCCATTGCGTTTTCCATATTCAACAAATGCAACCTGTACTTTGCTCTTGTTTGGATAGGCACTCTGATCTTCATCCTGCGGATCGCTCACTCCAACGGTTACATTGGCAATCACAGACTTCACCATTTTATTCGGCCAGTTGATGGCGTGATACACTTTGTCTTCAATAATCTTGGTAACCGAGTCGGTGTACGCCTGGTCGGTACCGACGGGCAGCGATGTGTAAACGAAAATAAAATTCGGATCTGCTTTCGGAAAAAAACTGATGCCGCCGTTCCGCAAAGCGATGGCAAAGAAAGAAATGACCAGCACCGCCAGGGTGGAGGCCATCAAGGTCCGCGGCCGGCGCAGGCACCAGGTGAGCAGCGTGCGGTAACGATCCTGGAACCGTGGCCATGTTTCTTCCTGGAATTTTTTTATTTTTTGTTTCAGCCAGAAACGATTCACCAGGTTGAGGATTAAAACGAGGATGGCAAAATTTCCAAAGCCAATATTCCTTGTGAGGTAACTCAATAAAATCACAGATCCAAAAATGATGAGCGACATTTTCAAACCTTTTCTTCCGTCATCATGTTTGTCGGGATGAGGTTTCATGAACCGTGCTGCGAAAACAGGATTGATGATGTAGGCCACCACCAGTGAAGCGGTGAGTGTTACGATCAACGTAACGGGAAGGAAGAACATGAATTTTCCGATCACGCCCTTCCAGAACAGCAGCGGCACGAACGGTGCGAGCGTGGTGAGCGTTCCGGAGAGTACCGGCAGGAACACTTCGCCGGCGGCCATCTTCGCCGCTTCGATGATGTTTCTTTTTCCGTTGGCAAAAATCCGGTGCGTGTTTTCAATCACCACGATGGCATCGTCTACCACGATTCCAAGAGCCATCAGGAAGGAGAAGAGTACGATCATGTTCAGCGTGAAACCGATGGTTGGCATCACCAGGAATGCGAGGCACATGGAAAGCGGCACCGACATGGCGACAAAAAAAGCGTTCGCCGTTCCCATGAAAAACATGAGGATGAACAATACGAGGATGAATCCGATGATGATGGTGTTGATGAGATCATGCAGCGTGGTTCTTGTTTGCTGGCTTTGATCGCCGGTAAGCGTCACCTGCACATCCTTCGGCCATGAATGAGTTTTCATGTCATCCACCAACTTTACAATTTTATCAGAGGCGTCGATGAGATTTTCACCTTTCCGTTTTACAATGCTCAACGTGATCACATTTTTATGATCGAGCCGCGCGTAGGATTCCTGCTCTTTGTGTGAGTCGATGACTTCAGCAATGTCTTTCAGGTACACGGGTTTCCCGTCGATCGAATTGATGACGATGTTGCTGATTTGTTCCGGCGATTTGAATTCTCCCGTCACACTCAGCGAACGCCGCACGCCGTCCATCCTCACGGTACCACCGGGAATCGTGGCGTTTTCATTTTTCACCGCATTGTAAATGTCGTACATGCTCAGCCGTGCCGATTGCATCTTCAGCATGTCCACGTTCACTTGTATCTCGCGTTCGAGCGCGCCGATCAGGTCAACCTGTTTCACTTCCTTCATGCTTTCGAGTTGTTCTTTCGCTTCGTCAGCATATTTTTTCAGTTTAGCTAAATCATAATTGCCGGAGATGTTCACGTACATGATCGGCAACTCGGCAAAATTGATTTCAATGATCTGCGGGTCGTTCGGCAAATCCTGCGGAAGATCCGTTCTCGCACGGTCCACCGCATCTTTCACCTGCATTTTTGCCACGTCGGTTTTTACATCGCTGTTAAACTCGACGACGACGTTGCAGTAATCCTGCAGCGAATTGCTTTTTATTTTTTTTACTCCCGTGATGCCTTTGCACTGTTTCTCAATCGGCCGCACCACCAGGTTTTCCATGTCGGTGGGTGAGGTGCCAGGGTACAGCACGCTCACGTAAATATTCGGAAGTGAAATATCCGGGAAGCTTTCTTTCGGAAGAGCATTGTAGGTGACGATTCCTGCGATGATGAGGATGATCGTCATGATGAAAACAGAAGTGCGGTTGTTGATCGCCCAGCTGGAAGGTTTGAATTCTTTATGGATGTCCTGCATAGTGTAAAAGTTAGAATGGTGTGATCTGAAGTTTGAAAGGAAAGTTTCGTTTACAGTTTGATGGCATCTCCTTCAATCACGTTCTGGTATCCGGTGGTGATTACTTTATCTCCTTTTTCCAAACCGCTCCGGATTTCCGACACGCCGTTGTAGATCATCCCGGAGGTCACGGTTTTTCTTTTGGCAATGGTTTTCCCGTTTTCGTTTTCCGCGATGTAAACAAATTCTCCGTCGGTGGATTTTTGCACCGCGCCAACAGGAACCACAAAGGAATGGGAAGCGGCATAGTCAGAAATTTTCAGAACCACCACCTGGTTCGGGTGGAAGTCGCCGTCGTTCCGGTTGAGCCGCACTTCTACGTTGAACGTCCTGTTCAGCGTGTTGATAGCTTGCCCGGAATAATCCAGCCGGGTTTTAATTTCTTTATTCATGTCGGGGAAAAACAAAATCACCTCGTTGCCGATTTTCACTTTGCTGATATACGATTCAGCCACTTCACCTTTTACCTTAAGGTTGGAAAGATTCACGACCCGCACGGAAGGAATTCCGGGAGCAACAGCCTGTCCTATTTTGATGTTCACGAGGTCAACCGTTCCGTTGATCGGCGATTTGATCCGTGTCATCTCCCATTGCTCATGCAGCGAAGCATACTGTTTTTCCATCGCTTCTTTCTGAGTCTTCGCCTGGATGAACTGCACTTCACTTCCGATTTTCTGATCCCAGAGATTTTTCTGTTTGTTGTACATCGTCACGGCCATGTCGGTTTGCGTTTTCAATGCTTCGAGGCTTTGCCGGATGGTACGGTCATCCATCGTAGCGAGGGTCTGTCCTTTTTCAACGCGGTCACCGGTTTTCACCAGCACCGCAGTCACGGTTCCCGGCATCTCAGGACTCACCGTTACATCTTCATCACCATCCACCTTTGCCTGCACTTCCACGTAATGACTGAACGACTGCGGAATCATCTCCGTAACCGAAACAAATTTTGATTTCGTTTCTTTCTGAGACGTGTCGGCGGCAGCCAGTTCGTTTTCAAGTTTGTTTATCTTTTCTTTCAGGTCAGCCTGTTGTTTTTTCAGATCCGTCAGCTGCGCCTGTTTGGCGGCAAGCGGGTTCTTGTCGTTTCCTGTTCCGCAGGAAGCAAGAGCGATCAGGATCATGGTGGCTATAAGATAATTTTTCATGTCGGGAGATTTAAAAATGTTTTATATGTTTTTGATTTTTTTATTTGATGTTTCCAAGGGCTTTTTCAAGATTCACTTTTGCAACAAGTGCATCGTACAAGGAATTGTAGTAATTCGACTGGGCTTCTTTCAAAGAAGTTTCAGCGTTGATGACTTCCAGGTTGGAACCTACACCCTGGTCGTATTTGGCTTTGCTCACGCGCACCACTTCATTCGCCAGGTCAAGATTTTGCTGTTGCGTGTTGAAAGAAGCGAGTGCATTGGTGAGGGAGGTGCGGTTCACTTCCGCTTCAAGCGACAAGGCGTTGGCTACCTGCTGCAACTCATTGTCAACTTTTTTCAACGCCAGTTTTGCCTGGTCGATTTTCCGTTCGCGTTGCAGGCCGTCAAACAGTTTCCACGAAAACGTGGCGCCGATGATTCCTGTCGGGTACCATTTTTTGTCGGAATCGAAAATGTTGAACTGGTTGCGCTGCGCAGAAGTACTCAGGCTTCCGTAAGCAACGATGGACGGGACGTACTGAACTTTGTAACGTTTCAGATCGAGTGACTGTAAATGCTGTTGAGTTTTTAAAAGTGAATACTCGATGCGTTTGGTGACATCCGGTTTTTCGGCATTCATCATCGTATTTTTTATTTGCCCGGCGTTGAGTGAATCGGTGAGAACGAGGTTGGTGTGAATGTCCATGCCCACCTGGAACCTGAGCATGAATTCACTTAAGATGAGAAGCCGTGAAACATTTTCTTTTTCCGTTGAGAGGTTGTTGTAGGTGAGTACGATCCGGTCAAGATCAATTTTCTCAACAAAGCCATTGTCGTATAAAGCTTTTGTATCGTCCCTGAGTTTCTGAACACGGATCATGTTTGCTTCCATCAGTTTCATCCGTTCCCGGCTCACCAGCACATTGTAATAGGCTTTGCTTACCGACACTGCCGTTTCAATTTTTGTACGCGTAAGATTTTTCTGGGAAAGTTCACGGTAGGTTTTGGATGCCTGCACGCCGACGAGGTACGACGGTTCGAAGATGAGCTGCGATGCATTCACGCCCGCCGTAGCATTCCAGCGCGTACCGAATTTGATCCCGAGAAATTCTCCTGCTTTCCCTCCGAAAAATTCAGCGGGGATCAGTGACGTAGGCAGTTGTTCGAAATCTTTCAGGTCGAAGCTGGCGCTTAACTGCGGCAGCCCCATACCAATCACTTCATTCACTTTGGCATTCGAAACCTGTTCGTCAATTTGCGCATTCACCACGTCGGCCTGGTGCTGGTAAGCATATTCAATGGCCTGCGGCAACGAGAAACTGAAAGTTTCCACACGATCCTGCGCAACGGCGATCCCGGCGGTAAAAATGAAAGGAGTGAGGAATAAAAATATTTTTTTCATAGAGGTATTGGTTAACAATGAATGGGATAATAGTGTTAGTGTTTGATGATGTGTTTTTTATTCTTCTTCGATTACCTGTTTGTATTTGTTGATCAGTTTATGTCCTTTTAAGGTGACGATGCCGTGGAGGAAATGATCCAGCGAAACCAGCTGCACTTCGGTGAGGTTGAATTTGCTGTGCGGGAAGATGGCGGGGTTGAATCCCATTTCCACATGTTCGATCCTGAACTTGGCGAGGATTTTTACATTCAGGTCTTTCCGGTAAAGCCCCAGCCTGATGCCGTGTTTCAGGTTTTCTTCGATGAACACCTGCATCTTCTGTTCTTTGAATTCGCGGAAGTACTTCCACGATTCGGAATGGAATTTCTGGAGGTCATAAAAAACGGTCGGGTTGATGCGGCTGAACGTACGGCCTACACATCCCATGGCCCTCATCAGTTCGTCCACCGGGTTCTCCGATTGTTTGCGGATGTCGTGAAGTTCTTTCTCCTGGTTCGCCATTTCCAGTTTGGTCAGTGCTTTCACTAAGGAATGTTTGTCGGCGTAACTGTCGTAGATCGTCCGTTTCGACATGCCGAGGTGACTGGCAATGGCATCCATCGTGATGCTTTTGATGCCATGACGGAAGAAAAGTTCGGCAGCGGCTTCCAGTATTCTGTCTTCAGTTTTCATGTTGGGTTCTTCGAAATGCGCCGCAAAACTATGGAAACTTTATTAACTACCAAAGTTTTCTCAGTTTTTTTTAAATTTTTTTTTTGGATTCATCGAAGGTGTTAATGATTTCTTAACAAGGGGGGCCAGTCGGTTCACCATGATCCCGTTCAGGCATCAAACTAAATTAGAGGATTACCATGATTCACTCTTCAAAAATTTTTAACTTCGGGCTCTCTATTTAAAAGCCTGAAAATGGAATTAAATGCGTTAAACGCTGTTTCCCCTGTAGATGGCCGCTACCGGAATCAAACCGAAGAACTCGCCGCTTATTTTTCTGAAGAAGCACTGATCCGGTACCGTTTAATGGTTGAAGTTGAATATTTTATTTCCTTGTGCGAATGGCCGCTGCCGGAAATGAAAGCGGCGGATAAAAAAGCCGTCCTTTCCCTGAGGAATATTTATGAGCAGTTTACACCCGCTTATGCGTTGGAGATTAAAGCATCAGAAAAAATCACCAACCACGATGTGAAGGCCGTGGAGTATTTCCTGAAGAAGAAACTGGAGGAACGGAATTTATCTGCCTTCAAAGAGTTTGTTCACTTCGGGCTTACTTCGCAGGACATCAACAACACGGCTTTTCCGCTGGCCATTAAAAATGCTGTGGAAAAAATTTATTTCCCCATGCTGCAGGATGTGATCACAAAACTGGATCAGTTGTCGGAATCCTGGAAGGACATCGCCATGCTTTCGCGCACGCACGGACAGCCGGCATCACCCACGCGTTTGGGCAAAGAGATCAAAGTTTTTTCTGAACGGCTGAAAAACCAGGTTCAGCTGCTGAAGTTGATTCCGTTCACCGCAAAATTCGGAGGAGCATCCGGGAACTTCAATGCGCACCATGTTGCCTACCCTGAGATCGACTGGAAAAAATTTGCCGATGAATTTGTAAAGAATAAACTCGGGCTTCAGCGCCAGCAGTACACGACGCAGATCGAGCATTATGATAATTTGTGCGCGCTCTTCGATAACCTTAAACGCATCAATAACATTCTCATCGATTTGAACCGCGATGTCTGGACGTACATCTCCATGGATTATTTCAAACAGGAAATAAAAGCCGGCGAAATCGGTTCTTCCGCCATGCCGCATAAGGTGAACCCGATTGATTTTGAAAATTCGGAAGGCAACCTCGGCATGGCCAATGCTTTGTTCGAGCACCTCTCGGCAAAACTTCCGATTTCAAGATTGCAACGCGACCTCACCGATTCGACGGTGCTGAGAAATGCAGGTGTTCCGTTTGCCCACACACTCATCGCTTTGAAATCTCTGATGAAAGGACTGAATAAAGTGGTCGTGAACAAAAAGGCCATGGATGCCGACCTGGAAGCGAACTGGGCCGTGGTGGCGGAAGCCATCCAGACCATCCTCCGGAAAAACAACGTGGCCAACCCGTATGAGAAACTGAAAGATCTCACGCGTACCAATCAAACGATCACGAAAGAATCCATCGCCGCTTTTATTGATTCACTCGATGTGAGCGATGAAATAAAACGTGAGCTGAAAAAAATCACTCCTTTTAATTATACCGGAATCTGACGTGAAGGAAATGAAAGTCACGGGTTTCACGTTTATAAGAAATGCCATTCGGTTTGATTACCCCGCCGTGGAGGCCATCACTTCCATTCTCCCGGTCTGCGATGAATTCATCGTGATAGCCGGCAACTCCGACGACGAAACAAAAAAGTTGATTCAAAACATCGGCTCACCGAAAATAAAAATCTTCGACAGCGTATGGGATGATTCTCTGAGGGAAGGAGGGAAGGTGCTTGCTGTTGAAACCAACAAAGCGATTGAAAAAATTTCCGCCGATTCTCACTGGGCATTCTATATCCAGGCCGATGAAGTGGTGCATGAAAAATTTCTTCCATCCATTCAGTCATCCATGGAGAAATGGAAAGATGAAAAAAATGTGGAAGGTTTGTTATTCGGCTACAGGCATTTTTATGGTTCGTATGATTATGTCGGTGACTCTTCCAAATGGTACAGGAATGAAGTCAGGGTTATCCGTCCCGCTTCCGGCATTTATTCGTTCCGCGATGCACAGGGGTTTCAGAAAAACGGAAGGCCGCTGTACGTGAAGAAAGCCAATGCTGAAATGTATCATTACGGCTGGGTGAAGCCGCCGTCAAAACAACAGGAGAAACAAAAATATTTTCATTCGCTCTGGCACGAGGATGACTGGCTGAAAAAAAATGTCGGCGACCGTTCTGAGTTTGATTATTCGAAGATCGATTCGGTAGCACGTTTTGAAGGAAGCCATCCTGCCGTCATGCAAAAAAGAATTTCAGAAAAAAACTGGACGTTTGATTTTGATCCGGCGAAAAAGAAAATGAGTCTTAAATCAAGAATGAAAATCGGATTTGAAAAAATATTCGGCTTCAGGGTAGGGGAGTATAGGAATTACAGGATGATTAGCTGATGGGATGATTAGCTGATGTGATGATTAGTTGATGTGATGATTAGCTGATTGGATGATTTGAGAATTTGAGAATTTGAAAATGTACGAATTGGTCTAATCGTCCGTGGTCTGATCGTCTTATTCGCCGAATGTGATGATTAGTTGATGTGAGAATTTGAAAATGTACAATTGGTCTAATCGTCCGTGGTCTGATCGTCTTAATGCGATTTGAGAATATGATCAGCCCAATAACTCAAAGAACTTAATCATCCAATCAACTTCTGTCAACCTTTTTTAACTTTAAACTTTTTACTTTTAACTTTTACCCACAAACAACATCACCGTGCCATACCGAAACACACAACATTGGATCAAAACCCTCGAAGATGCCGGCGAGCTTGTACGGATCCGGGAATACGTCAATCCTCATCTTGAAATAACTGAAATCACCGATCGCATTTCAAAACAATACGGACCGGCGTTGCTTTTTGAAAATACCGGAACCGGTTTTCCATTGCTCATCAATTCGATGGGAACTGAAAAAAGAATGGCGATGGCGCTGGGAGTTGAACACCTCGACGATGTCGGAAAAAATATGGAAGATTTGCTGAAGCTGCTTTCTTCCCCGAAAGAAAATCTCGTTGACAAACTGAAAATGCTTCCCACACTTGGTTCGATTGCATCGTGGATGCCGAAAGTGGTTTCGGGAAAAGGCGAATGCCAGCAGGTGATCATGAAAGATCCTGATGTGACGAAGCTGCCTGTTCTGAAATGCTGGCCGGAAGACGGCGGACCGTTTCTCACGCTTCCGATCATCCACACCAAAGACCCGCTGACGGGAATACGAAATGTCGGTTTGTACCGCATGCAGGTTTTTTCGCCGATGCTTACGGCCATGCACTGGCATCGTCATAAAGTTTCGGCGCGTCATTTCAATGAATATAAGAAATTAGGATTGAAAATGCCGGTGGCTGTCGCTCTCGGTGGCGATCCTGTATATACCTACGCAGCGACAGCTCCGCTCCCCGACGGCGTGGATGAATACATGCTGGCTGGATTCATCAGGAAGAAAAAAGTGGAACTCGTGCAATGCCTCACGCAGGATGTGCAGGTCCCTGCTGATGCCGATATCATTATAGAGGGTTATATAGATCCGCAGGAAGAGTTCATTCTCGAAGGACCGTTCGGCGATCACACCGGTTATTATTCGCTCGCTGATTTTTACCCGCGCTTTCACATCACCTGCATCACGCATCGTAAAGACGCCGTGTATCCCGCCACCATTGTGGGAATTCCGCCGCAGGAAGATGCCTGGATCGGCAAAGCAACGGAACGAATTTTTTTAGTGCCGATCAAAATGACGATGGTTCCTGAAATCATGGACATGTCGATGCCGGTGGAAGGTGTGTTTCATAACCTCGTCATCGTGAAAATAAAAAAGGAATATCCCGGACAGGCGATCAAGGTCATGCACAGTTTGTGGGGCGCCGGACAGATGATGTTTACGAAGATGATGGTGGTGGTGGACGGCGACGTCAACATTCACAACACGGAAGAAGTGGCGAAATATGTTTCCGAAAATTTCAATCCTGCCAATGACATCATGTTTTCACAAGGGCCGGTGGATGTACTCGATCATTCCTGTTCGGTGATGGCATTCGGCGGGAAAGTCGGGATCGACGGGACGAAGAAGTTGCCGGAGGAAACTGGAATGACGTTGACAGCAGCCGGTGGTGCGTTGACAGAATCAAGAATCAAGAATCAAGAATCAAGAGTGGGGAACCAGGATCCCGGTACTATTCAATTGAAAAAAAAGTTTCCTGAAATTAAAAACGTCAACGCCTCGTTACTTGAAAAAGGAATTTCTCTCGTCTTCGTTTCCGTTCAGAAGAACCGGAAGAATCACATCCGTGAGCTGAATGAAAAACTTTTTGCTCTTGATGCCTTCAAAGAAATCAAAGTGGTGATCTACCTTGATGATATCGTTGACATCACCGACATCGCCGATGCCGTGTGGCGTTTTGCGAACAACGTGGACCCGAAGCGCGATTATATACTAACTGGCAACAGTGTGTGTTTCGACGGAACCCGCAAAACCAAAGAGTTCGACGATTTCCAACGCGACTGGCCGAACATTCTTGTTTCCGACGAAGCCACTATCAAACACATTGATGCTATCTGGGAAAAACTCGGTCTCGGAAAATTCATTCCTTCTCCTTCCTTAAAATACCGTTCCCAGTTGTACCAAGGTGGGGCGGTGGCGGAGTGATTGGTTGATTAACGGATTAGCTGATGGGATGATTAGCCGATTATATTCCTGTTGACCGTGTACGATTATGACATTAGACCACAGACGATCAGACCAATCGCCCGATCATCCATTCTCCAGTTTCTCCCCACCCGCTGGGCGGAATGTTGTGCGAGAGGCAGCGCGTGGCTCATTCCACCCTTCTAACTTCTAACTTCTAACTTTTGACTTACTTGTTCCCCATGATCTCATCGTCCCTCCACCCTCACTTCAAAATCATCCACGAAAAAAGTTTTCTTATTTTTATTCCAGACGTAAACATTCAGCATCGCTTTATCACCAAGTCCTTCGGGAACGGGTTTGCTGATGATCAGTTTTTGCCACGCTCCCGGTTTTAAATTAAAGGATTGGAGATTCGCTCCGTACCATTCGATGTTGTTTCCGTTTTCCTCGAAACATAAAACGAGTACGGCATCGTTGGTGGTGTCCTTTGAATTCACCCACACCGTTGCCGTGACGAACGGGTTTTTTACCGAAGAAAAATCACCGGTCTTTTTTTTCAGCCCGACACTGTACTCGGTTTGCTCATCCATCTTCTGGGAAAATTTTCCGGAGTAAGCCAGTTCATCCGTGCGGCGGTTGACTTCCTCTCCAAAATGATTTTCTTCAAAGTCGGTGGAAAAGGAAATCATGTTTTGAGGGATGAATGTTGAATCGCGTTTATAGAGTGTAATCTCTGAATTGAAAAAAGAATCGCGCTCTGCAATCACCGGGAATTTATCCGTGATGATTTTCTCCGCTTCCAACGGATGCGCGATGTTCGTCCAGCCGTACAACAGGTACGTTGCCTGCGAGGTATCCACCATTGCCATGAGCCGCGCCACATCCTGCTCTTCATCGGCTTTGTATTGATCGACATGAACGTTCCTTCCCATCCTGTCAAAATAATAGTGGATGTATTCAGGATTGAGCACACTGATCACCTTCAGCATGTTTTTGTCACCGTACTGGTCTGACCATTTCACTGCATCTTCCGCTAATTCTTTGAACACGCCGAAATGATTTTTTTGGTAGAACTGTTTTTCAATCACCGTACTGTACCCGCTGATCAAAAGAAAAATCAACGATGACAAAATAATTGTCTTTTTACTGACTGCTTCTGAAGGGATGAAAGAAAAAACAAACAACAGCAGGAAAGGAAATCCAAAGATCAATGTGGAATACTGCAGCACCGGATTTTTATAAACTGAATAATAATACCCAATGAAGAAGGGGAGGAGGAACCATGCAAGAGAAATCCAATGGTACCTGTTCAGTTTAATTTTATTTGTGAATGTAATGGCGGTCAATACAAAAATTACCAGGCAGAGAATGAATAACCAGTCGGAATTGTTGAAACAATAACTGAGGAACGTGCGCAGAAAAGTATGATCCGGTTTCGGCAGCCAGAAACCGATTCCGCCGATATTCAATTGACGGATGAAAATGGAGAGATGAGGAATGAACAGGAGGATAATCAAAACTCCCGAAAACAAATATTCTTTCCAGGTATTTTTCCTGAGAAAAAATAACCCGGTGATTCCCATGATGCCCGCTTCTAAAAAAGAAAAGTAATGCGTGTACATGCAGGCGCTCATGGAAAGGATGTATGCGGCGATCGTGAGTTTTCTTTTTTTGTTTTCTGTTTTGTCATCCTTTTCGAATAACAGTACCGACCAATAGTAAGCGGCAATCAGCGTAAACAACATGCCGAACACATAAGGCCTTGCCGTCTGGCTATACAGAAGCGGAAATTGCAAGGTCGATAACGCGGCAGCGGCGAACAACCCGGTTGCTTTGCCTACCCATTTTTTTCCTAAGAGATAAACATACAGGATGGAAATAATTCCCGCGATGGCAAAAGGAAAGCGGATGGAGAAAATTCCGTCACCGAAAATTTTGATCCAGTAAAATAAAAGAACCTGTACAAATGCCGGGTGGCCGTCAACAGCAACGCCTTTGTCGATGAGTTCTGAAAAGGAGGAGAACCTGGTCCGGATGAGCGCGCTTAGTTCATCATTCGACAAGGAAGTGATGCCGAGATGATGAAAGCGTAAAACGGCACCAATGAGAATGATTATCACCAGTGCAATTTCTTCCGGATATTTTTTTATTTTTTCTATCGAACTCATTGTATTTCCGTCACCCGCAACGAAGCATTTTTACCTTTTACCTTTTAACTTCTGACTTAACCTACTCTCCCTCTCTGCCTCAGCGCCTCAAACAACACCACGCCGCATGCAACAGAAACGTTGAGAGATTCGATGGAACCCAATAAAGGTATTTTTATTTTTTTGTCGGCGAGTTTCAAAAGGTCGCTGGAGATTCCGTCTTCTTCCGAACCCATGATGATGGCGCAGGGAGAAGTATAGTCGGCCTGGTAATGAACTTCAGAGGTTTTCTCAGTGGCAGCGATGATCTGGAGCCCGCTTTCTTTCAGGAATTCAATGGCTCGATTCAGGTTGCCGATCCTGCACACCGGTATTGAATTCAGCGCGCCGGCGGAAGTCTTGATGGCATCAGCGTTGATTTGCGCGGCTCCTTTCGCCGGGATCACGATGGCATGAACGCCTGCACATTCAGCCGTACGCGCGATGGCACCGAAGTTTCTCACGTCGGTGATGCGATCAAGAATCAACACCAGCGGCGTTTCTCCTTTTTCGAAAACGGCCGGAATGATGTCTTCGATGAACTGGTACGTGACGGATGAAATGAAGCACACCACATCCTGGTGATTTTTTCTCGTGAAGCGGTTGAGTTTTTCCACCGGGACTTCGGTGTACAGGATTTTCCTGTCGCGCATCAGTTGCTTCAGTTCCTGCATCAGGTCGCCGCGTGCTCCGCGGGTGATAAAAATTTTTTCAATCTCTTTTCCGGCATGAAGGGCTTCCATCACGGGACGGATGCCATAGATCATTTGTTCATCGTTTTTCTGTTGCATAAGAAATTGCAGAGGGGATTGTGTTTGTGTAAAATGAAAATCAAAAATCGTTGTAAACTCTTCCGTCGCGCCAGTATTCAACGGCCCTGAACCAACTGCTTTCATAAATCGGCACCCGCGACAAACTGAAATCATTGTCGGTAAACGGGTTGTTCACTCTCGGGAAAAAGAAGTTCAGCGATAAGGCATTGTTAGGCTGACCGTAAATCCAGTTTTCGGAATTGGAACTTTTGTAAACGAAGTTGGGCGAACCGAAGATGAGGTAAATCATTCCGCGGTCGGTTCTCCATCCTTCCATGTAAGAGGTGAACAGGCGGTTGGCTTCCTTGATCCGTGAATAATATTTTTTGATCAGCAGCCGCGTGCGTTCGGGACTTCCGCCGATGTCGAGCCAGAATTTATCGACGGCAGCTTTCTTCGATGCCGAAGTCGTGAGTTCTTCGTATTCTTTTTTCGAAGTGATGTAGCGTGTGGCTTCCATCATCTGCTCCGGCGTGGTGACGGAAGGAAAACCTCCTTTGAAACGGAAGAGGCTCATGCCTTCATGGGAATTCGTGTCGGCCTGGAAATGATAGATGCCCTCATCCCGGAAGTTTAATGGAATGGTGTCATCCGTGTCCACGGTAAAAACACTGTCGGGTTTGTAGTTGAAATCATCATGCACGTCGAAACTATACGGCGGAGCTGCTAATGGGAAATTCCGGTGATAAAATTTTACAAATAATTTCCTGTTCTCTTTATTTTGATACGTCACAAAAAAACTGTCGGAAGCAGAAAGGTAGTTTCTCATCAGCGGCAAATGATTGTTTGCCTGCGTGACGAGAAAATTCTGTCGGCATTGTACATCGTCATGAATGATGTTGATGAAAAAATCTTCCGCTACTTTTTTGTTCAGGTCGATGATGGAACAGGAAAGTAAAAAGTTTCCCTGCTTCGGAACCCTGAACGGAACCGTGTAAAGACGTGTCTTGTTCGGGTTATCCGTTTGTTCGATGATGAAATCGGAACGGGAGCTGTCGAGCTTTACACCCGATTCATACGATTCCACCAGCGTGCATTGAATGCTGAACGCCGAACGGAATCCTTCGTTGTTCTCCTGCCTGGTTTTCAGAAATTCTTCGGTGTTCAGTTTTACATACAGCCGCGAACTGTCGGCGGTGACATGGTAAACGGAAAACTCCGGGTGAAAAGAATGTTCGTTCTGCCGGTAGATGGACGACAGGTTTTCGCTGCTGATCTGCTGTGTGCCGAAGCAACCGGAAAAAAGAAATGCAACGAAAACAATGCTGAAGATTCTCCCTGTCATCTTATTCATGAATATTTTCTTCTGACCGTTCCAGCATTTTTGAAGAGATCTGTTTCGAAGATTTCGCACCGAGTTCTTTCAGTTTTTCCGTAGAACTGACGAGGTTGCCTCTTCCTTCCGATAATTTTTTCATCGCATCCACGTAATTGGATTTCGCTTCATCCATCTTTTTGCCAACCATCGTAAGGTCTTCGGTGAAAGCGACAAACTTATCATATAGTTTTCCGCCCTGTTCGGCGATCTCCAGCGCATTGCGCGTTTGCCGCTCCTGTTTCCAGATCGAAGAAATGGTTCTCAGCGTGGCCAGCAGGGTAGAAGGACTGACGATGACGATTTTCTTATCCCATGCATAGCTGAAAATTTCCTGGTCGGCCTGTACCGCCATGCTGAAAGAAGATTCAATCGGCATGAAGAGCAGGACAAAATCAGGCGAGGAAAAATCGGACGATGACTGGTAATTTTTTTCACTGAGGATTTTGACATGATTTTTTACGGAGATCACATGCTCTTTCAGGTACTGCACGCGCACTTCATCATCTGCTGCATTCACAAATTGTTCGTATGCAACCAGTGAAACTTTTGCATCGATGATGACGTGTTTGTTTTCCGGGAGGAAAATCACCACGTCGGGTTGCTGGCGTCCGCCCTCATCATTTTTCGTGCTCACCTGTGTTTTGTATTCACGGTCTTTCACAAGTCCTGAACGTTCAAGGATTTTTTCGAGAATCATTTCTCCCCAGTTGCCTTGTTTCTTCGTATCGCCTTTCAGCGCTTTGGCGAGGTTGTTTGCTTCTTCGCTGATTTGTTTGTTGAGTTCCACGAGGCTTTTGATTTCCCCTTTCAGCGAATTCCTTTCTGCTGATTCCGTTTTGTAAGCGGCGTCCACCTTCTTTTCAAAATCAGTAATTTTTTCTTTCAGCGGATTCAGGATGATGTCGAGGTTGACTTTATTCTGATCGGTGAACTTCTGACTTTTTTCATCGAGGATTTTATTGGCGAGGTTTTCAAATTCTTTGGTGAACTTCGACTGAAGTTCATTCAATTCCTCCTTCTGCGTGTTCAGTTTGTCGAGCAGGTTTTGGTTGATGGTTTTTTGTTCAGCCAGTTCCTTGCTGAGATCCATGACATTTTTTCGCGCTGCAGCCAGTTCTTCTGTGGCCTGTTCAAGTTGATCCAACTGGTTTTTTAAACGTTCGTTGTAAACACTTTTTTCCTTGTCGAGTTCGTTGAATTGCTGCTGCTGCATGGCCGTTGTTTCACCGGCTTTGTTTTTCAGGTACAGCATGGCGAGGATTCCGCCGAGGATGATTCCTGAGAAAAGAAAAAGAAATTGCATGGTCTGTTGATTTTTGTAAAAGTACAAAACAAAAGTCTTTTACCGGTATGTTTTGTGAAGTCCCGCTTCGATTCATTTTCACTGAAGAATTCACCGATTTTCATTTGTAAATTTGAAGGGTTTATCGTTACTTTATCATCCGGATAATTCAAAAAAAAAATTCATGAGAAAACTATTTACCATCCTTGTCTTATTGATGAGTGTTGATGCCATTGCACAACCCTGTATACCGAACAGCAATTCGCTGATCTTTAACGGAACTACCAGTTATGTTTCCATGAATTCCCAGAATAACCTGAACATGACGACTGCCGTTACGGTGGAGGCGTGGGTGTATGCCACACAATTCGCAGCCAGTTCTGCAAGCGGTTCTATTTTTTGCAAACATGGATGGAGCAGTGGTGAATCAGGATATGTTCTTCGTGCCGGTGGGAATACCACCGGCAATATGGGAATACTTTCTTTTAACCTTGCCGGTGATTCTGCCGGTGTTCCAACCAGTTGGAAGCATGTGGAAAGTCCGTCGGGATCGCTTACCCTCAACACCTGGTATCATGTAGCGGGAACCTTCGACGGATCGAACCTGAAAATCTATATCAACGGAAACCTCGCCGGCACCCTCGCTTTTACGGGAACCATCATTCCGTCGATCTTCAATCCGAAAATAAGCCGCCTGTCTGATAATGCGCAAGCGGCTTCACGTTATTGGAATGGATACATTGATGAAGTCAGGGTTTTTAACCGGACTCTTTCACAAACTGAAATCGCTGACAGCATGGGTGTTCAGATTGTTGCATCTGCTCAAACCGGTCTCGTTGGTTACTGGAGATTGAACGAAGGAACGGGAACAGCCGTGAGCGATTTATCGGCAAGTGCAAACAGTGGAACAACAACATCTACCACATGGACTACGCAGGTTCCGTTCAATACCGTTCCGCCAACGCCAACGATTGGTTATTCGCCCGGGTTACTTACAGCAAGTGCCAGCGCAAACTACCAGTGGTACAGGAATGGAATCCTCATCGGCGGAGCCACGCAGCAAACGCTGCCGCTCACGCAAACCGGCAGTTACACGGTTGCCGTTACTGTAAACGGATGTACGGCCACCTCCTCTCCTTATGTTGTCACCTCACTGAGTGTGCAGGAAAATATTTTTGATCATTCGATTTCCATCGCTCCCAACCCGGCGCATGATTTTATGTTCATTCATCTTGAAAATATTTCTTCAGTCAGTCACCTGGAAGTAGTTGATGTGACTGGTAGAATTGTTTTCCGTGCGAATGACTTTACTTCAGGTGATGTACAGGTTCCGGTGACTGATTTTTCGAAGGGAATTTACTTCGCCAGGTTTTACGGGAAGGATGTTGTGCTGACGAAAAAGATCGTGGTGGATTAAAACACAATGACTGAAAAATGAAAACGCATCCTTCTTACCGGATGCGTTTTTTTATTTTGACCTGATGACAGATTCGTATGCTGATTCAGGAATCATGAACAGGTATTCATCCGGAATTTCCGCGACTTTTCAGATCGTCACTTCAAAACTGTCATCAGCAGGCTGGCAATGAGCAATTACTTTCCAGTCGGGGTTGATGCGTTTGAATTTTTTTACGTCTTCTTCAGAAAGGCTCACGCCTTCCGGAATAAAATAAACATCATTGCCTTTGAACATTTCATCCTGGCGGATGATTTCAATTCTGATGATCTTTTTCATGAGTGGAAAGAAAAACGCTTTCCGTTGGTTTTTTAAAAGCGATGGCGAATATACTAAATCATCTCAATCGCAACGAAGTTCGCTGATCACAGGGAAATGATCGGAAGGAAAATGATCGCCGGAGAAATCGGTGAGCGTGGCATGCGACAACACGGTGAAATTCCTTGTTACAAAAATGTAATCGATCCGGTCGCCGATCACACCTTTCGCCAGGTTGAAACCGCAAAATGTTTTGTAAGAACCGTGATGCGGAAGTTTCGATGCATGCATGGCATCATGCAACTTAAATTCGCCCTTGCTTTCTTTCCCGGTGATGATGTCGATGGGAATAGTTTGTTCGGCTGTGTTGAAATCACCGGTAAGGATAACAGGAGCATCGCCGGCGATTCTCCTGATCTGCTCAAGAATGAGTTTCGCACTTTCTTCCCTCGCTTTTTCTCCCAGGTGATCGAAGTGTGTGTTGAAGACAAAAAATATTTTCCCGCTGCGCTTGTCTTTCAGCTTCACCCACGTGCAGATCCGTTCCAGGGCGGCATCCCAGCCTTTGCTCACCACCGACGGCGTGGATGAAAGCCAGAACAAGCTGTCCTGCAATTTTTCAAAGATTGTATGATTGAAAAAAACAGGAGCATACTCTCCTTTTTCTTTTCCGTCCTCACGGCCTGCCCCGACATGCGAAAAATCTTTTAATGATGACTCGAAATACAGGAGTTGCGAATGCAGCACTTCCTGCATGCCGATGATGCCGGCTTTGTGAAACAGGATGGAAGAGGTAATGAAATCCTTCCTGTTTGCCCAACTGATCGAACCGGTGTCCCACTGGTTTTCGTACCGGATGTTATAGGTCATGACACGAATCGCCGGAGATTCCGCACGTGCAGAAAAACAGGACAGCATAGAAATCAAAATCAAACAACGTTGTAATTTTACTGAGATGGATTTCATGGTGTTCTTATTGGATGGTCAAATTAACTGATCCTTTCTTTAAGATCAAAGGCCGGAAAAAAAACGGGTAGATTTTCATCATTCATTATTCACTTGGAGGACTCGATATCTTATCTATATTTACCAAATTCTCTAACGACACAATCCATTCAACCCTATGAAAAAAAATCTACTCGTCATCATTTTCATTGCATTCAGTTTTTTTGCAAAAGCTCAGCCTTTGCAAAATACGACCTGGGCGCTGTACAATTCGGCCAACACGTTCCTCAGTTATTTTGTATTTGGAAGTGATACTATTTATTTCGGTACCTCTCTATCTTCCCTGTCGCCGCTGTCGATTTACTGGGGCACCGGTAACAATTTCAATATTGCTGACCTTGGCGGTTCATGTTCCCCGACTGATACGGGCCGTTACACGTATTCCATTCAGAACGATACCATGCGTTTCACATTAATCAGTGATCCCTGTGCGAACCGTGCATCCACGTTGACCACAAGTTACATGGTTGGAATCATAACCGGTATCCGCGATCAGCAGGCGTTTTCATCGGTTGAGTTGTTCCCCAATCCTTCGGTGAACGGGATTTTTAATATCCGTTCCGGCAATGAACAGGACAGGTTCAGCCGCGTTACCGTTCGTACTGTGGAAGGCCGTATTATCGAAGATGAAAAATTAAATTCCACTTTGAGTAGTAAAACTATCAGCCTTGAGAATTTTCCTCCCGGCATTTATTTCCTGGCTCTTGAAAACGTAACTGGCAGCAAAGTGTTCAGGGTGATCCGGTAATTCCTCCGTTTGCTTTCCTCAAAAAGTGATGATCATGTACCCCTTCTGTTCCAGCGGAGCAGTGGGTACATTATCAAACAAGGCGCTTTCGGCTGCCTGTTTCGCTTTGTGAGAAGGTATTCGCTGGAAGTGGTTGATCCGCCGGCTCCCGGAACAGCTTTCATGATGTGGCCGTATTTGTCGATCGAAATATCTACGACCACCGTTCCTTTTTCCTGGGTGAGGTTGCTTACCTGTGGAGTTCGCACGATCGTACGGTCGGCAACTTTGTATTTCACAAGGTAAGATCCGGAAACAATCTGTTTCTCGCCGGTTTCTCTTCTTACCGGTTCCGTTTTGCCCGGCTCTGCTGCGGCTTTTGGCGCCGGTGTTGCTTCACTGAAAGAAATGGAAGCCACTTCGGCGACATTCAGTTTCATGATATTCCCTTTGAATTCGAAACTGATCACACCGTCTTTCAGCGATTGAACTTTGCCGTTCATTTTCTCACCGGTCTTTAAAAAAAGGACATGTTGTGCAAAAGATGCAGCCGACAGGAGGATGAGGGAAAACCCCATGATTATTTTCTTCATGATGAATCTTAATTTGATTCTCAAAGTTATTTTAAATTTGTCATCGGCATTTTTATTCCCGGCAAAATTTATTAACAAATTTTGTGACATGTCGGTTACCGTAATTCCGGAAATAAATTTTACATTTGAATCCTGAGAAATCTAAAAATCAAACTACACATGAAAAGAAAATTACTATTTACTTCTGCTTTGTTAGCAAGCAGTATGTTTCTGGACGCCCAGTCGTGGACTGTTCAGAATACCGTATTCAATAATCAGTACACCGGCGTGGACGATATTTCCACTCCATCTCCCGGTGTTGCCTGGTGTCTTGGTTATGATGGCGGCGGTACGGTGATCAATTACATCGATTTTTCCCGCACAACGGATGGCGGTACCACCTGGACTACCGGTACGGTGGGTACAGATACAACGTATAAGTTTTCGAACATCAGCGCCATCAACGGCGACACTGCCTGGGTTGCGATGTTCGATCATATAGCGGGTACCGGTGGAGGAATCTGGAAAACGACCAATGGCGGACAGAACTGGGCTCAACAAGGCACCGGGTTAATTTTTGATGCCGCCTCATTTCCTGATGTTGTTCATTTCTGGGATGGCGATACCGGTGTTGCTATCGGTGATCCGAACGGCGGATATTTCGAAATCTATACTACTGTGGATGGCGGCGCCAACTGGGTGCGTACTCCTTCGGTCAACATACCGGCAGCTTTAACAACCGGTGCTGGTGAATATGGGCTCACCAATAATTACGATGCTACTTCCAACACCATCTGGTTCAATACCGACAGGGGACGGGTGTATAAATCCATTGACAAAGGATTGCACTGGACGGTGAGTACTGCCTATTCACTCACCACTGCCCAGGGAATGAATATGAAATTTCTGGACGATAACAACGGGTTGGCCGAACAGATTACATTGGCCACAGGAGCAAGGGTTGGCGTGAAAAGAACGAGCGATGGCGGAGCAACCTGGGCGAACCAGGCCATTACAGGAAAATTTCTCACCAGCGATTTTGGAAGAGTTCCGGGTACAGGAATGTATATCTCCTGCGGTTTGCCAACGGGAAACAAAGGTACTTCCTACAGTGTTGATTCGGGCGCAACCTGGATTGCTATTGACACGATGCAGCATTCAGCATTCAGTGCTTATGACATTAATAATGTATGGTCAGGTAGTTTTACGTACATCGACCAGACTTCTTTCTTAATGGTAGATGGAGTCTTTAAACTGGATGCATGGCCGTCTTCTGTTCATGAAACGGAAAGCGTGAAAGCAGATGTGAACACGTATCCGAATCCAAGTTCAGGAATTGTGCACATGAATTTCAAAGCCGGAAAACATGTGGATGTTTCTGCAAGTGTCGTTGATTTAATCGGCCGGACTGTTTACAATGAGAAGTTTTCGAACGTAACCTTGTTCAATCACACCTTCGATTTTTCATTCCTTCCTAAAGGAGTTTACATGCTGAACCTGGATTACAACGGCTCGCATAACGTGCAGAAATTAATCATTCAATAAATTCTTTTAATGTGATAACAAAGCCGTTCTTTTTTTAAAGGACGGCTTTGTTCATTTAAAGCAATGAGCTTTTGAATATTGATGGATTTCTATGGTTCATACCATTGATTATCTTTGCTGAATGGTTTACATAACCATGCCATCAAAAACGCCACGCCATGAAAATACTTTTTCGTTACCTTGGGAAATACAAGCCATTGGTCATCCTCGTCCTGGTTCTCGCAACCATCAACCAGGTGTTCAGCATGATGGATCCGCTGATCCTTGGGAATATGATTGACCATTATGCCAGCCGGTTCAAAGAACTTACGCAAGCCCAGTTCTTTCATGGAGTATCGTATGCATTGCTTGCTTTGATCGGCGTGGCCATGGTATCACGCATTGCAAAAAATTTCCAGGATTATTTTCTGAATGTCGTCGTCCAGAAAGTAGGAGTGCAGATTTACTCAGATGGCATCCGGCATTCACTCGAATTACCCTATTCTGTTTTTGAAGACCAGCGCAGCGGTGAAACATTGGGCAAGTTGCAGAAAGTACGCACCGATGTGGAACGCATGATGGGAGCGTTCATCAACATCATGTTCACATCGCTCATTGGCATCGTGGTGGTGGTTACGTATGCAATCAAAGTGTACTGGATCATCGCCCCGATTTATTTTTCCGCCATACCCATCATCGGCATCCTCAGTTCGGTGCTGAGTAAAAAAATCAAGAAGATGCAGAAGCTGATTGTGGCGGAAACAACAGCACTGGCAGGAACCACCACCGAATCACTCCGTAACATCGAGCTTGTAAAAAGCCTGGGATTGTCGCAACAGGAAATCAACAGGCTCAACAGCACCACCAATAAAATTCTTCAGCTTGAACTGAAAAAAGTCCGTTACATCAGGAGCCTGAGTTTCGTACAGGGAACCTGTGTGAACCTGCTTCGTGTAACGATTCTCGGGGTGATGATGTATCTCATCTTTTCACAGAAGATCACCGTCGGACAATTCACCACGATGTTCATCTACAGCTTTTTTGTTTTCGGGCCGCTGCAGGAAATGGGAAACATCATCAACATCTACAGGGAAACAGAAGTGTCGCTGAAGAATTTTGAAGACATCCTGAATACGGAGCGCGAACCCAAGCCGGAGAATCCTGTTCCGGTTTCGCACTTGCAATCGCTACGTTTCGATCATGTCGCGTTCAAACACCAGAGTGCCATGCACAACGCCATTGAAAATATTTCGTTCACAGTGAAGAAAGGGGAGACCGTCGCTTTCGTTGGCCCTTCCGGTGCCGGCAAATCCACGCTGGTGAAATTACTGGTGGGATTGTACCGCCCGGCTTCAGGAAAAATTTATTATAATGAGAGTGCCGGTGATTCCATCGACCTCGACCAGTTGCGTGAACAGATCGGTTTTGTCACACAGGATACACAGCTTTTCTCCGGAACGATCCGTGAGAATTTATTGTTCGTGAAGCCCGAAGCCACCGATGATATGTGCATGGAAGTATTGCAGAAAGCTTCCTGTCAGAGCCTGCTATCCCGTGCCGACAAAGGCCTGGATACCGTCATCGGTGAAGGCGGCGTGAAAGTTTCAGGAGGTGAAAAGCAACGGTTGTCCATTGCACGTGCTTTGCTGAGGCAGCCGAATCTTTTGGTATTTGATGAAGCGACCTCTTCACTCGATTCACTCACGGAAGAAGACATTACGGATACCATCCGCGCACTTTCAGTTCAGCAGGAACACATCACCATCCTGGTTGCGCATCGTCTTTCCACAATCATGCATGCCGACAGGATTTTTGTTCTGGAGCAGGGACAGGTGATTGAATCCGGGTCGCATCATGAACTTCTTGAGACGAAGGGATTGTACCATGCGATGTGGCGCCAGCAAATCGGCGAGCGTAAACGTGTCATCATCCCGGCGGGCAACGGACAACCAAAGGTGGCGGTTAACAATTAGTCTTATGGAAGATTGAAAATTGAATGGTGAGTGGGCGCCTGGGATGAACAGAGCATATTATTCAATATTCAATTTTCACTATTCAATCATTCAGCAGTTACCGGTATTCAGAATATCATAATTGTCAGAACATTTTTCGTACCTTCCATTCATGATTTCCGAATTCAGTAAGTTGCTGCATCATCGTCTTTCTTTACCACTTCCCGGTAGAGAAGCGCAGTTGTTGATGGCTCATGCGGAACGTAAAATTAATTTGTCGCGTTATAAAATTCCTCAGCATGCGCGATGGAGCAGTATCCTGATCCTCCTGTATGAAAGCGATAACAAAATAAAAATTCCGTTGATCCTCCGCCCGAGGTATGATGGTGTGCACAGCGGGCAGGTGGCATTCCCGGGTGGAAAGTTTGAGTCAGGCGATGAAAACCTTGTCAACACGGCATTGCGTGAAACCAAGGAAGAAATCGGAATTCCTCCCGAACATGTGGAGATCCTTGGGAAACTGACGGAGCTTTATATCCCACCAAGCAACTTCCTCGTTCATCCTCATGTGGGGATGATCCGCTACAAACCTGAATTTTTTCCCGATGAAAATGAAGTGGAGAAGGTGATTGAAATTTCTTTAGATGATTTACTGAATGACTCGTTGGTGGGTGAAAAAGAAATTACGTTGAGCAACGGACTGAAGATCATCACGCCTTATTTTAATTTCCAAAGCGAAACCGTATGGGGCGCCACGGCCATGATCATGAGTGAACTCAGGGTTTTACTGAATGAAATGGGAGGCGTGTAAATGAACGGAAAGTTTTTTTCTTTTTTCCTGCCTGAACATCCGATGCGAAGTTTTACCAAAAAGATCTTATTGCTCAGTTTATTATTTCACCTGTTGTGTGCGTTTTTTAATGTCGGCTATGATCATCCCGATGAATATTTCCAGGTCATGGAATTTGCTTCTGCAAAAATGAACATCACACCGGCTCATGATCTTGCGTGGGAATATTCGGCTGGAATTCGCCCGGCCCTGCAGCCGGCCATGGTCGTGGGAATGTGCAAGGTGTTTCATCTTTCAAATCCTGTGATCATTTCATTTGTCCTGCGGTTGTTGTCGTCACTTTTTGCATGGCTGGTGACAACGATGTTCATCTTGTTATCGCTGTCGCACATACAATCTGTTAAACTGAAAAAAGTCGTGTTGGTTCTTAGCCTGTTGTTCTGGTTTGTTCCATATTTACACGGAAGGTTCAGTTCTGAAAACTGGACGGCCATTTTCTTTTTTGCCGGGCTGTCCATGCTGCTTTATTATTTCCGTCAGGCGGAGGAGAAGAAGGAGCAAGGTTTGAATCAGCTTCAGTTGTTGTTGAGCGGAATATTTTTAGGATTGGCATTTGATGTCCGCTTTCAAACCGGGATCATGATTGCCGGGCTTGGATTGTGGCTCGTCATTTTTCGCAAATTGAATTTTTTGAATGTACTCGTTTTGTTTTCCGGAATCATGTTCTCCTTTTTTGCGGGAGTATTGATCGATCATTGGTTCTATAATAAATGGATATTGACCCCGCTGAATTATTTTCATGTGAATATTCTCGAAGGAAAAACCGCTGACTGGGGAACCAGCCCATGGTGGGAATATTTCAAAATGATTTTTATCAATACCATTCCACCATTCAGCATCCTGGTTCTGCTGGGAATCATTTTATTTTTTATCCGGAACCCCAAACACATGCTGTCGTGGATCACCATTCCTTTTTTGCTGGTGCACATCATCAATGGTCATAAGGAACTTCGGTTTCTGTTTCCATTGCTGAATGTATTGCCTTTGGTGGTCGTGATGGCCATTGAGGGTGAAAAAAACAAAACATGGTTTAAAAAAATCGCTGATCCATTTTCTCATATATCAAAAAACATTTTTGTAAAAATATTTCTCGTTGTAAATGCCGTTTTACTTTTGATCGTCAGCTTCCGGCCTTCCAATGAGAATTTTTCTTTCTATGATTTTGTGTATGCCAACTATCCCGGCAAAGAAATCAGGTTGTATACGGCCTCCGGCAACCCTTATGTAGTCGTGGGTTTGCCGGTTGTATTCTTTCGTCCGAAGAAACTTGACGTAATCGAAATTCAAAATGATTCTTCTTTTTCAAAAACAATTTTCGGAAACCAATCAATAAATTTATTTCTGACAAAAAATTATTCTGTTGAACAGCCTGCTTTTCTTGCCGGTAAAAATGCCCGGCTCGTTTATGAAAATGTCCCGGGCTGGATCCGGCATTTTAATTTTAACAACTGGCTGAAGCGTACGCGTAGCTGGCAGGTGTATGAATTTGAGTAAACAGCATTTCAACGGTTGAAGCCGGAAATTTCCTATTCATAATTTTCCATCGCTCGTCGTATTCGTTCCTCAACAGATTGTAGTTTTTGTTTCTAAATTTTACTGGGGTGAAAATTCCGGGTAAATTAATTCTGTATTAATTCTGTTCAGATAATATTTCATGTTTTGCTTACAGGTATGATCAATCCTACAGATTGTGTACAAAGTCAGTGTTGATCATTGACCCGGGATTCATTACTCAGAAATTAATAACTAAAAACAAACTCATGAAAAAAATCATCACTATGATTGCGGTTGCACTTACGATTGGTGTCGTCGCGTTTACTTCTCCTGGCGGAGCTCCGGCCAACAAGGCCGGCACGCCGGCTTATCCAAGCACCTGTACGAGTTGTCACTCGGGCGGATCAAACGCTATGCAGGCCGGCTGGATCACCTCCAATGTTCCTGCTTCCGGTTATGTGGCAGGAACCACCTACACGATTACCTGTACGGCAACGTATTCCGGACGAAGTGTGTTTGGGTTTGAAGTGTCACCTCAAAATGCCGCCGGTACTGTATTGGGAACTTTAATCGTTACCAATTCCGCACAGACACAAAGTATCAGTACCGGGAAGTATATGACTCATACGGCTGGTGGAATTTCCGGTAGCAATTCAAAAACCTGGTCTTTCGGATGGACCGCTCCTGCAGCCGGTACCGGCAGCGTTACGTTCTATGGCGCCTTCCTTTGTGCCGATGGTGATGGTACTGAAATGGGCGACGAGACCTATAAATCAACACTTACCATTGCTGAATCTGCCGGTTGCATTCCTCCGGCACAGCCCGGAACGATTGCAGGAAGTGCTTCTGTATGCGTGGGCTCTTCACAAGCCTATTCAGTAGCTGCCGTAACAGGCGCAACAAGTTATACCTGGACATTGCCTTCGGGCTGGACAGGTTCATCTACGACCAACTCCATTACAACCGTTGCGGGAAGTTCTTCCGGAACGATATCCGTTACCGCCAACAGTGCTTGCAGCAGTACGCCGCAAACACTTTCAGTTACTTCCAATGCAAATCCTGTAGCGACCATTTCTCCAAACGGAGCAACCACTTTTTGCCAGGGAGGAAGTGTAACCCTGACAGCATCAGCAGGCTCTTCTTATTTATGGAGCCCCGGCGGAGCCACTTCTCAAAGTATTATAGTGAGCAGCAGCGGAAGTTATACAGTGAAGGTAACCAATGCCAGCGGTTGTTTTGCAACTTCGGCAGCCACAACAGTCACGGTGAATGCATCAGGTGTACCGACCATTACAGCCGGTGGTTCAACGTCTATATGCCAGGGAAATAGTGTAACACTTACGTCATCGGCCGGCAGTACCTATCTGTGGAGTCCGGGCGGACAAACCACGCAAAGTATTTCTGTTTCCACGGCGGGAAGTTATACAGTTGCGGTTACAGGAACCTGTCCGGGAACTTCTGCGGCGACTGTTGTCACTGTTAATCCTCTTCCTTCGCCTACCATTTCTGCAGGTGGACCCACTACTTTCTGCCAGGGAGGAAATGTAACACTCACTTCATCTTCCGGAAGCAGTTATTTATGGAGCCCGGGCGGCGCCACCACTTCATCGGTTACAGTAAGTACCGGCGGAAATTATACAGTGCATGTCACGAACAGCAGCGGATGCTCAGGCAATTCAGCAGCCACCACCGTTGGTGTGAATCCACTTCCATCCGTAACGTTAGGAACTTTTGCTTCTGTTTGTACAACAGATTCAGCATTCACCCTCAGCGGAGGAAACCCCGCAGGAGGTATATATAGCGGAACCGGTGTAACAAATGGAATTTTTGATCCGGCAGTTTCCGGCAGCGGAACTTTTAACATCACCTATAGTTTTACGAATGCAAATGGATGTACGAACACAGTCGTGTCTGCCATCAATGTGAGTACGTGCAGCGGAAGCGGATGCACCACTTCTCCGCCGCGACCGGGTTCCATCACCGGACCGGTGAGCAACACGTGTAACCTGGCAGGAGCTGTGTATTCCATTGCACCGGTTGCCGGTGCGACAAGCTATCACTGGACAGTTCCTTCCAATGTTGTCATCGCCAATAACAATGGCACTTCGATCACGGTAAATTTCTTACCGGGATTTGTTTCAGGAACGATATCGGTATCGGCAGTCAACTCGTGTGGCACCAGTTACAAGCGTTACCTGTCAGTTGTTTCGAAGATTGTTCTCACTGGTTCCATGAGTGGTTTAAATGAAGTGTGCATCACACAGAATTCAGTGGTGTATTCCATTCCGGCAGTTACGGGGGCCACGTCTTACCAGTGGTCGATCAGCAACGGGGCAACCATTACGGGTAACGGAAATACAGCGGTTGCTGATTTCACCACTTCCAACAACAGGCATGTCCAGGTGAAAGTGCGCGTTGCCAATGCATGTGGTTTGAGTGATTCTAAAAAGATGATGGTTACGGTTCATCATGATTGCACCGGCGGACAGGTTGATGACCGGTACAGGGCCGGCACGGATCCATCGGCACCGATTTCAATTTTAGCTTATCCGAACCCGGCGATTGGAAAAATGATGCTTGACATCACAGCCAAACAGGCGGCAAACTGCCAGGTGAAGATGTTTGATTTGTTCGGCAAAACAGTAGTGGATAAAATGATGCCTGCCGAAGAAGGATTAAATTCTTTTGAGATCAACGTGGACGGAATCAAACCGGGAATTTATATGCTTCATGTGGAAGCCGACGGAATACCTTCGCAAAATCTGAGAGTGATGATTATGAATTAATCGAAGTTCAATTGATTTGTAAAAAGGGTTCCGGAATTTCCGGAACCCTTTTTTGTTGGCTGACCCGCAGTCAGGTTTCAGTTGTATTTCCCATACCGGTGACAACTTACCAGGTGATCGTTGATCATTCCCGCTGCCTGCATGAAGGCATAACAAATGGTTGAGCCGACAAATTTGAAACCGCGATCGTACAGGTTTTTACTCATCGCATCGGAATGTTCTGAGCGTGCAGGAATTTGTTTCTGATCCTTCCATTTGTTTTTGATCACCTTGCCTCCGGTGAACTGCCAGATGTATGCATCAAAAGTTTTAAATTCTTTTTGCACGTCGAGAAAACGCTGAGCATTGTTCACCGTTCCGTAAATCTTGAGCTTGTTGCGGATGATTCCTTCATCCGTTAAAAGTTTTTGAATTTTCTTTTCGCTATAACGCGATACTTTTTTGTAATCGAAATCATCAAAGGCTTTCCTGAAATTTTCACGCTTGTTCAAAACAGTACTCCAGCTTAATCCCGCCTGGAACGTATCGAGGACGATGTATTCAAATAACAATGTATCATCATGAACAGGAACTCCCCATTCCGTGTCGTGGTAATGCATCATCTTTTCTGTTGATTCACTCCAGGGGCAGCGGTCTTTTTGATTGGTGTGTGACGTTGGAAGTTTTGATTTGACGTTTGTCATGATTGAATTAATATTAAATAGTTCAATAGCAATCTCTGTGTGAATTTTTATTTCACGCAGAGGACGCAGAGGCGCAGAGGGCGCTGAGAAATATCGCTTCAACCATTTTCTCTATATCTCCCATTCCCCGTTTCACCCACCCACTCACCCACCTATTTCCCCTCTCATCCCTTCACATCATCAGCCAAACACTCCATCATCAACCCTCTCGCATTTTCTTTCAACGCCTCCAGGTCGTTCATCGTCATCCCTTTTGTTTCAACGGGTTTGCTCCATATACAGGTGAGCGTGCCGGGTGATAATTCCAGCGGTCGTAGTGGTGATAATAATTTTTCTGCTCCTTTTATCGTAAGCACGGCGAGCGGAAGTTGTGATTCGATGGCGAGGCGAAAAGCACCGTCATGAAAACTTAAAAGTGGTTGGTCGGTGCGGTTTCGTGTTCCTTCCGGGCAGATGAAAACGGATACTCCTTCTCTCAGCGAGGCCATCATGTTTTCCATACTCTTGATTTTTGCCGCTTTGTCTTTCCTGTCGACGCTTATATACAAGTGGTTGATGACGTAACCGAGCAACGGAATTTTCGTGAGTTCTTTTTTGGCAAGAAAGCGAAGTGTGTTGCTGCATGAAACGGCATAGGCCGGAATGTCAATCTGCGACTGGTGATTGGCGACAAAGACATACGTCTGCTCCGGGTTGATGTATTCTTTATGTATGACTTTCACACGAATTAGAAAAAAAGTTAAAACAGTTTTTGCCCATCGTTTGGAAAGACCGTGTGCGATACGCGGCGCTTTTTCCTTCGGGTAAAAAGTGAAAATGAAAAAATAGCACGGAACCACGAGGATAAGAGAGAGAATGAAAACCGCTCCGGCAAAAAGTGTAAAAAGAAATTTAATAAATCGGATAATAATTTTCATGGCATTGGAAATGTTGATGAAAGAACAAACATAATAATTTTGAGAGAGCTTCTGGTCTTTATCTGAAAATGATTTGTTGAGAGATGTCGCAGGAAATTCCGGGCTGCACCTTTGATAAATAGGGTATTCGTATTTGTACCGATTGCTCTCCGCTTCTCGCATCGGCAGTGGTTATCAGCGTGCTGAAGACATTCGGCAATTCTTTTGGTTGATTAAAACGTACATTCCAGTACGGCGTAATTTTTTCCTTTTCGAAATCAGGAAGCGAACAAGAGGTGTTGAACACATAAAAATCATCTAACCATACAAACAATTCACAAATATCTTTTTCCGGTTCTGAAATTCCTTTTACGGATTTCA
>JAPLDA010000096.1 GCA_026391945.1 Bacteroidota bacterium
AGAACAAGCCGGCGGTTTTTTTCCGGATGCAGTCCATGCCATTCATTTCTGTAAAAATAGCAAAACAAAAACGTCCTGCCGAAACAGGACGTTTTTGAAAATGCAAACAGAAAAATTTATTCCACAATCGTAAACTCAACCCTCCGGTTACGCTGGCGGCCTTCAGGAGTTTTATTGGAAGCAATTGGTTTACTCAAGCCATATCCTTTTGCAGTGATGCGCGAGCCGTCGATTCCTTTATCGCCAAGGTATTTCTTAACAGCTTCAGCACGTGCCTGCGAAAGTTTCTGGTTGTATTCTTTTCCACCTACATTATCGGTGTGGCCGTCGATGAGGAGTTTGAAGGTGGTTTTTTTCTTCAGCAACTCGCTGAGTTCGCTTAATGATGCAAACGAACTTTCCCTGATGATTGCTTTCGCAGTTTCAAACTCAAGATTCTTGAATACTTTGTTGATGACTTCCTGTTCTTCTTTGGTAAGTTCCACTTTCACCGGCTCTTTTGGTTTCTCCACTTTCTGAATGACAGGACAGCCGTGGTTGGATTCAGGTCCGGCCACAAGCGGACAACTATCCAGAGGATCAATGATTCCGTCACCATCGGTATCAGGACAACCATGGAACTGCATCAACCCTGCAAGGGTAGGGCAACTATCCTCGCGATCAGGAATACCATCTTTGTCGGTATCCGGGCAACCATGGAATTGCATCAGGCCGGCAACGGTCGGACAACTATCCTGCGGATCGGCAATGCCATCTCCATCTGTATCAGGACAACCGTTGAACTGAGGTAAGCCGGCAATGGCAGGGCAATCGTCTTTGTTGTCAGGAATGCCATCGCCATCGGTATCAGGGCAACCATGGAACTGAGGCAAGCCGGCAACGGTTGGACATTCATCATCTTTATCAGGAATTCCATCGTTGTCAGAATCCGGGCAACCGTGGAACTGAGCAAGGCCGGCAACATCAGGGCATTCATCATCCTTGTCAGCGATTCCGTCGTGGTCGCGGTCAGGACAACCCATCGTGGCCCATGATCCTTTATCCTTCGGACAAAGATCTTTCTTGTTGGAAACTCCGTCGTTGTCACTGTCTTTAATTTTCTTACGGTCGAGAGAAAATTTCAGGGAGGTATAGACATCCATTCCTCCCAAATCAGCGAGTCCCATCAGGGATCCGAATTTATCGGAGCCGATGATGAAGCTTGCTATTCTTAAAGCAAACCCGATCCTGAACTGGCTGTATTCATAATAGGACATTGGCAGAGCGAATTCAATCCAGTCGGCCTCTAATCGTGGCGTTAAGGCCAGCATACTTGGAGCGGTTACTTCCGCCGTGTTTCTTTTCCACCTCTGAATCCACGTAAGGTCGGCATAGAAACTTTTAGAGATGCTGTAATCCACCTGCACACTTAAAGCACGCGGAAGCCCCATGTCATAATTATTGCTGACATATGTTTTGCCGGGGTTCAGTGTATCAAAAGCATTTACACTTTGTGTGGTATCAAAGTTAATCTGGTTCTGGAAATGGCCGACATCCCAGTTCTGCCAGGAGTACAGTGCGGAAGAACTTAAATCAAATTGTTTTGCCGACTGATCAAAATGAATGAACCCGACATCAGTCACACTCAGTCCGACACGCAATTTGTAACTGTTCTGAGTCGGATCAGGAATTCGTTGGCCATCCATTTCATACCGGTAATCATCGAACTTAGGACGGTATTCATACGTGATTCCGAAATCGAATCCCCAGCCTGTTCCCATGGCGTATTTATTACCGAGGATATCGCTGGCGCCTAACCCTTCAAGCTGGCTGGCATAAGAATATCCGTACTGAATATTCGGGTTATAAATTTTCATCACATTCGGATTCGTATCCACTTCAAACTGGAAGCCGTTGCTCTTCACCCATGCCGATCCAAAGGAAGCAAGGCGTTTCACCGTAATCGCTCCCTTTAAATAATGTTTGTCTTTCTGATAGATCTTATGGCCATACGTAAAGGCAAGTTCTCTCCAGAGCATCGTGCCGATGGAAAAAGGATCGGCCGTAATTTTCTGTTGCTGCAAAGGTGCATAGTGAAGATTTTGCGGTTCGTAGCCGAACTTTGCAACAGCGTAGTTGACATCGGCGAGGTCGAGCCCGAACCGGAGGTTCGACTGAATCCCAAACCAGTGGCTGGCTATGTGAAATGTTGCAGAAGGGCCGCGGAGCAACAGGTTAAGATTGAAATTCCTGTTGCTGTGGTTTGCATAATTTTTCGCATCAGAATACTCCCTGTTTTTTGCAAGGTCAACCAGGTCCTTGAATCCGAATGCCGCAATTTTTTCTTTCGGGAAATACAGGTAGTCGTTGTCCATGCTGAAACCGAATGTGAGCAGGTTGATGTCGAGGTTGTTCCTGTTCTCAACAAAATTACTTGGGTTCAGGCTCAGGCCATTGGTGCCGGCGTAGTTGCTGTTTGCAATGCCGAGCATTTCCTGTGCTTTCAACCCGAAGCATGCAAAAAGAAATAAGAGGAGGGTAAAGATTTTTTTCATGATGATGGTGTTTTGTGTTGAACATATAAAGGATGTGATTGCTGACGGAGGAATGAAACAGGAAACGAAAAAAGTTTCATAAAAAGCAGTTTAGTATGCTACACAAACATACGGCTTTCAGTATTGAAACACAAAAAGAAAAGTTTTTTATTAATGAGACTATGATTTCAGAAGTCGCCGAACGCGGCGCACTGAAATCATTAAGTCGAATTAATCCCGAGCAACGTCGAGGGATCTGGTCAATACCCCGCGGCTCTGCTGCGAAAAATGAAATTCATATTGATACCTCGCAGTTTGCTGCGGGGTCATTCATTCCAGGTTGTACAAATATACGTTTCCGTCGCTTCCTGTTGTGACCAGTGTTCTTTTTCCTTCGGTTCCCCACTCATCAACAGCAATTCCCCTGTATCCTTTTACTGGGAAGCCGTTTGAAATTTTACCGTCCCTGTTCAGCAGGTAAAATTTATTTTCCTCTTTTGATCCGAAGCCGGTTTGCTGCAAAGAAGAATTCAGGGTAAAGCAGTTTACTTCCGGGAAAATATTTTCCATGAAGATATGGTAATAGATAACGGAACTGTCTTCTCCCAGCACGTTCAGCTGGTGATGATCAAGAAAAATCAAATCATTTTTTCCGTCGCCATCGATGTCGGCAGTTTTGAAAGCATGTTCCGGCGACTTAAGCCCGAATGATTTTAATTTTACAGTGCCGTTTAAAAAAATGTCGATGACTTTTCCTGTGGTATCCGTGGCAACGAGGTGGTCGTCCGTTGTTGAATCGCCGGGCATCATCGAAAAAGCGCTGTAGGCCCCGACATACATTTGCTTGAACGCATTCCGAGTATTTCCTTTTTTATCGAGCAGGTAAACATTGCCTTTGTGATTGTACACGAGGAGGTAATCTTTTTCTTTCACCCTGAAGTACTGCAACGGGTCCATTACTTCCGGAACCGGCTGGCTGAACATCCAACCGCTCATCGGTTTCCCGCTGATGTCGTATGCATAGATTCCTTTGTTGCTGCAGGCAAGAAATATTTTATAATTTTTGGATTGATCGATATCCAACACAACGCAACCGTTGGTGGCCTGTGCGGGAAGATGAATGGGGTAATTGCCATAATCGTTTCCGGTGAGGTCGAAGAGGTAAAGCTGGCCGGCTGTGTTGAAAAGAATCTGCTGCTGTCCGTTCCGGTACGCATCGACGAGGTGAATGCTTCCGAGAATTTTTTCAGGAAGCGTTTTTTTCCAGGTGATGTTCCCTGCTTCGTCTATCATATACAGGTTGAACTTGTCGTCCTGTATAACGACGCTGTTATTTTTTGTTTCAGCATTTTTAAATGTGAAAGGAATCATGTCGGCAGTTGTATCCAACTGGGCCGACCAGAGCAGGCTGGCATTGCTGATTTTTTCTTTCGACTGAAGGAGCTGAACAGTGGTTTCAAAATTCTCGCGGTGGTTGCTGATTTGGTAAGTGAAAACAGAAAACCTGTTCAGGAAAGTTTGGTTCCTGTTCAGTAATTCGCCCAGTTCATCCGAAGCGTAATGGCGGAAAATATTTTTCGAACGTTCGAGATTCAGGTAAACAAAATAACTGGATGTACGTTCTGCATTTCGCATCGCATTTTTAAAGGAAGCATCTTCCGACAATGTTTTGTTGTCTTCGAAATCGTCCACGAAACTTTTCAGGGAAGAAGACTGGTTGGCGATCACGATGTAATGTCCGGCTGTGGTGTAATAAAACCGGCTGATGTTGCTGAAGAGGTTGCTGTAAAACAACGGAACCAGCCCGGCCAGGTTGATGAATCCCAACGGGTGTTTCCTGTACTCATCCGGTTTCGCAGGGTCGTTGTTTTTATTGATGATGCGTTGCAACTCAGCCAGGGATGCCGTTGCTTTTTCAACATCAGGAGAGCCGATCACGCAATAGCTGTTGTTTTCGAACGAGGAACTTCCGGGTTCGGTGATCACCAGCGCCATTTCATTTCCGATCCAGGAAGTCAGTGACTGGTCAGCCTGCACATTGAATTTTTTTTCAATGGAACTGATCATCTTCATCCGTTTATCGGCAGGATCGAAATACGCAGAATGGGAATGGAGATGCCGGAAAAAATTTGCCTGGTCGCTGAACCCGGTATAAACGAACAAGGCAGTTCGCGCCGGAAGAATTTCCGCCATGTCCAGCCGCTGGGGTTCCTGCGCCGCCAGCGAAGAAATAAAATCAGTGGTATCGGTGGAGGCCGTTCTTCCACGGAAGAGGAGGCCGTTGTTTTGGATTTCTGCGTTCAGCTTTGTCCATCGTGCGAATGAACTGATGGCATTGAATACGTCGCCGTTTCCACCGTACGAATAGGCGGATAAAAATTCGCGCAGGCTGATGTAGTTGATGTAGACCGAGAGGTTGTCGCCGCTACCTGAATAGTCGGCCGCTTTCGAAAATGCTTTTGATTTGGTCACCGGAGTTCCGTTTTTAATCTGCCGGATGGCATCATCAATCAGGAAGGAGGTAAAGCTGCCGATGAAAATTCCTTTGGTAACGGTGAATGAAAAATTTTTCCCGCCGCTGAGTGCCAGTTCATGAACCGGAATGTTCTCATACACTCTGCGGCTGAACACGGAACCGGCATGGAACGCTTTCGAGATGAAATGTTCCGCTTTGTCATCGGTCCAGGAGGAGGGAACATTGGCGAGCCAGAGGTAATCAAAGTTGTTTGCTTTGGTGAGGTGAGCGGAAAGAAAAATGGTTTTCTCCTCCCAGATTTCTTTGATGTCATTGTCGGACGACAAGGCAGAATCAACCAGGCTGAGATTCGCTCCAGCCGCTGAATCGGGAATGGTGAGTGAGGAAAACAAATCCCCGGTTGAAAGTTTTTTGAGAATCTCTTTGGCGCCTTTTGCTTCCATATAAAAAACGGCGTTGGCGGGAATGGCTTTCACCGGGTCGGTGACGGTGATGGAGGAACGCTGGTAATAAAAATACCCGGCGGCAATGAGCCCGAGAATGATGAGCGTGATGAATGATGAAATGACAACCCGTTTCATGAAAGAGAAAATGTTTTCTGAACGGTAAAGCTATCAAAGCAGGTGATGAACAAACGGGAGCCGTTGTTCTAATTATTTACACGGGCGTGTTGATAAGAGTGGGGAGAGGTGGAGTGTTTATGTGTTTGAGTGTTGAAGTGCCACCACCCGGCAGTCGTGCAGCACCTGCTGGGTGAAAAGCACTACGTCGAATTGAGATATGGAGGTCTATTGGGATCTCCTCCGCAAACTTCAACAATAAGTCGGGTAATTTCGGTATCAAGTGCTTGAACGAATTTGAGATCGCTTGTAACCATCGATGTTGTTAATTTTTTATAGAGCATGAGTTATGAAGTAACTCTTTTAAAATTTAATGGAGTTACTTTATTTTGTAAATTGCAAAATGAAAACATTTTGGTTATTGATTTTATTGTTTACTACCTCTTTTTATTGTTTTTCACAGGGTATGAATAACTTATGGGTCATGGGATAT
The DNA here is from genome assembly GCA_026391945.1 of Bacteroidota bacterium. GTDB lineage: Bacteria > Bacteroidota > Bacteroidia > AKYH767-A > 2013-40CM-41-45 > JAPLDA01. The sequence continues at coordinate 6,043 of JAPLDA010000096.1, forward strand.
TCGAGTTGGTATGGTGTTCCATTTGGTGGCACTAATATGGATTTCACAGGCGGGAATTTAAATATCAGTTATCAAAATCGAATCATGTATTTTCAAGAAACAAACGGAATAATTTGTGATCGGAATGGCAATTTTTTATTTAGTTCTAACGGAAATTTCATTGCTAATTCTCAAAATGATACGATGGTCAATGGAAGTGGTTTAAACCCAACTTCTTTTACTGCGCAAACACCTAATGATAGTTTAGGTCTCCCACTTCCGCAAGGAAATCTAATTATTCCTTTTCCAGGAGATTCTATGAAATATTATTTATTTCATGAGACATTTGATGATTACGGGAATACTTATTGTACACTTTATCTTTATTATTCTGTAATTGATATGGTACTTGATAGCGGTCGAGGCGCTGTTATTCAAAAAAATGTAATATTGCTAAGCGATAGTTTAGTAGAGGGAAGGTTAACTGCATGTAAGCATGCTAATGGTAGAGATTCATGGTTAATATGTCATCAATATAACACAAATCGATATTACAAGTATTTGATTTCACCCTTTGGTATAAATGGACCATATACTCAAAATATTGGAGTTGTGAGAGGAATATGGGGGCAAAGTGTTTTTTCACCTGATGGAAACAAATTTTCATACTATGAGCCGTCGCTTGGTGATTTAGACATTATGAATTTTGATCGTTGCACAGGTAGTTTCAGTAATTTAATTCATATTGCTATTAACGATAGTGCTGGTATTGGCGGAGTTGCTTTTTCTCCGAACTCACAAGTTTTGTATGTTTCCTCAATGAATTATGTTTATCAATTTGATGTCACATCTACGAATGTAGCTTCAACTAAAACTACAGTAGCAATTTATGATGGATATTATTCACCCCAGCCACCATTAGCTACTGTATTTTATTTATCTCAATTAGCACCTGACGGAAAGATTTATATCAATTGTGGTAACAGTACTATAGATATGCACGTCATTAATTATCCAGATAGCTTGGGCTTAAGTTGTAACTTATGCCAGCATTGCATTCATTTACCAACCTTCAATGCTTTTACAATTCCAAACCACCCGAATTATTTTTTAGGTGCAGAAACCGGTAGCTTATGTGATACTGTGCTTGCAACCAATTATTCAAATTTGTCTTTTACTGGTTCTCTC
>JAPLDA010000020.1 GCA_026391945.1 Bacteroidota bacterium
TCACTGAAGGTGCCGCTGCCTGTTGTCGTCCAGTGTATGATGCCAACATTTGCCGTTCCGGAAACAGGAAATGAATTTCCCTGGCATACCGATGCTGAATCAGGAGCGACGGATGCTGACGGAGTTGGATTAACAACGACCGTTGCTGAATCGGTTACACTGCAACTGTAATTGTTGGTGACGGTAACAATGTAGGTCGTTGTTGTTGACGGGTTGACAATAATTGTCGGTGTCACTTCTCCGTTCGGGCTCCACAAATAATTTCCGATGCCTGTTGCAGTTAACGTATCCACATCACCAGAACAAAGTGAATCGTGTGCAACTGTGATAGTCACAACTGGATTTGGAGAAACGTACAACACCAGTGTGGCAGTATCATTCGGGCATACTGAATTGGAAACAACCATCATCAGCGTTACATAACCGGTGTCCGATATTCCAGGATTGTAAACCGGTGATGCAATCGTTGTATCACTGAAAGTTCCGCTGCCTGTTGTCGTCCAGTGTATGATGCCAACATTTGCCGTTCCGGAAACAGGAAATGAATTTCCCTGGCATACCGATGCTGAATCAGGAACTACACTTGCAATGGGCTGAACATTCAACGTAACATTCAATATAGAAGTAGCTCCTGAGCAGCCATACTGGTTTGTTTCAAGAACACTGATGATACCACTGCCTGCCGCTCCCCAATTCACAAAGATGCTGTCGCTGCCTTGTCCTGAGGCAATGGTTCCCCCGGAAATATTCCAGGCATAAACAGAGCCCGGAGTTCCCGGAACAAAGTACAGTTGAACACTGTCGCCTTCGCAAAGATTTACATTGCCCTGGATGATGAGCGGAAACGGAATGGGATTGATGACAATATTTTTCGTTTGAGTTGTCCCGGAACATCCTACGGCATTGGTTTCGGTAACAGATACGGATCCGCTTCCCGGCGCTCCCCAGTTTACGCTGATGAATGTTGCATTCGGATTTCCGTTGATGATTCCTCCTGTAACAGTCCAGGCATAAGAAGATCCTGCATTCGGGAAAACGAAATAAGAGATCAGGCTGTTTTCGCAAACCGTATCCGGCCCGTTGATGGCCGGTGTAACGGGAACAGGGTTGATGTTAACGCTGACGGATTGCAATATCCCGTAGCATCCTGCAGAAGAAGTATCGAATACGGAAACCGTTCCCGTTCCGGAACTTCCCCAATCCACCTGAATGGAATTGGTTCCTTGTCCGGATGAAATAATTCCGCCGGAAACATTCCAGGTATAATTTCCAACAACAGGAGTAACAGAATAAATGCTTCCTGTATCATTCGCACAAACCGTAGTCGCACCAGTGATCACTGATGTTACCGGTACTGCGTTCACGGTAACATGAATGGTATCAATGGCCGAACAACTTCCCACGGCTCCCGCAACCACAAACTGGTAAGGCGATCCGGATGAAGTAAGATTGCTTAGCGTGATGGAGGAAGTCGTCTGACCTGTACTCCACAGGTATGTGTTTGCTCCGCTTGCAGTGAGGGTTACCGGGTTTCCTTCGCAGATGGATGTGTCGTTGCTTACCGTCAATGCAACTCCCGCAACAACAGACACCGTTTGCGAAAGAACATTCACACAACCTGTTACGCCATCGGTTACCGTTACAACAAAATGATAAGACCCGACACCACAACTCGTAAAATTAAATACCTGTGATGAACTGCTGGCCGTATTCGGAGTTACACAGGAAGGAATGGAATCCCAGCTGTAAACAGAACCGGCTCCTGCACCGCTGATGCTTAACGTGGACAGCGCTGACGGATCTGCCGTACAAAGAAAAGCAGGAGTAGCCGTGAAGACGGGAACAGGATAAATGAAAACAGTATCACTTACTGTTGAGTCACAGCCCGACACATCGGAAACCGTGAAATAAAATATGGTGGAAGACGAAACCGTTGCATCGGTAACTTGTGCAGTTGTATCGGAAATGATCACAGAAGGATTATTGGATGACCAATGGTAGGTTATTCCTCCTCCGGAAGCGCTGCCGGTTCCATCAAGTGTGATCAAAGTAGGAACTCCGGGACAAATCACATTCGGAAAAACGTTCATCACAACTCCCGGTGGCGGAAGTTCATTCACCGAAACAGAACTGCCGGAGGAACAACCGGAAGCCGGATCGGTGACGGTGAGTGTAAATGTTTCGGAAGTACAGACATCGGCTGTCGTATTCAGGTTGTTCGGATTCGTGATGGGAGATCCGTTTAAATCTGTCCAGAGGTACGTCATTCCCGGTGTGCTTCCTGTTCCGTTCAAAACAACGGTCGTGCATCCGCAGAAATCAGGAATGCCGGCAGTAACAGCAGCCGGGTTTGGAAATACAAATAACGTATCGGAAATAACCTGCAAACAATTTCCTGCCATACCATAAATGGTAAACACGGTGGTGACCAATGGAGAAACTGTTTGCGATGCCTGCGTGGAATCAGTAAACAGGTACGGCGGATTGGCAGTCCAGGCAAATACAATGGCGCCACCGGCAGTGAGTGTTGCGGATTGCCCGGAACAAATCTGTGTTGGTCCGGTTACACTCATGTTTAATCCGTTGGTAACCGAAAAAGAAGTGGTAATGGTATCCACACAACCGGTTACTCCATCGGTAACAACTGAAGTAAAAGTATACGTGCCGGATGAAGAAGGAAACGAAACATACATATCGGATGAGTCTGCATTCGCGCCGGTGATCAGAGAATAATCGGGGGATAATATCCATGAATATGTTGAGCCCGCACCCGCGCCAACGACTGAAAATGTATCAACCAAGATTGGATTCGAGGTACACAAAACGGGTATTGCCGGAATGATAGCCGGCGGCGGATTCACAAACACGTTCACACAATAGGCATCGGAAGTACATCCTGTTGAATCGGTGATGGTGACACAATACGGAGTGCTTACATTCACAACAGCCGTCGGACTTTGAAGCGTACTGTCATTGAGGCCGGCGGCAGGAATCCAGGTAAATATAAACGGAGGATTTCCTAACAACGGTGTTGCCGTTAAAGTAACCGGTTGGTAGGCACATGTGTATTGATCAACACCAGGATCAACCGTTGGCTTTGGGCTGACGTAGATATTGATGATCGTGTCGGCCGTGCATCCGTTTGCATCCACAATATCGAGCGAGAAGGTATAAGGTCCACCGAACGGCAAATCAGCAATGGTGGTCGTTGCGCAATTGGAACATCCGATGGTACCGGGTCCCACCCAGTTGTAACTCTGAATGGGCTGAGCGCCGGTGATGATGGTTGCCGTTAATGTTGCCGTGCTTCCTTCACAGATCACCTGGTCGGGTCCTGCCGTTACAACGGGTTGAGGATTCAGGTTGATGGTGGTGTAGGCCGTGTCAGGTCCGCAGGTTCCGTCGGTGATGAGTTGAATGGTGAATGAAGTTCCGGGGCCAACGAAAGAGTGAGTCACAAATTGTCCGCTGGCTGTATTGTCAATCCCGGAATTCGGATCTCCGAAATCCCAGAGCCAGACGGCGGCATTCGGATCTACATTCGGCGGGTTCGGAAGAATCACAGCATCGCCGCTGAAATCAATTGGTGCATTCATGCAAGAGGTAGCGCCGGAATAGCTGATGGATGGAAACAAATCCTGGACAACCACATCCTGGCTGATGGATTTGCAGCCACATTCCGAATTGCACACACGAAGATCGATGGTGTGTGTGCCGAGTGTGTTCAGCAGGATGGTCGTATCATTTCCCGATGCAGCCATGTAGGATCCGCCGTCCACTCTCCATTGGTACGTGATGTTCGTTCCCCCATGCAGCGCCGTCGTATTTTGAAGTGTAACAGAAAGCGGCAGGCAGCCATTGGAAGGATTGGTATTGAAGTTTGCATCGGGCTTGGCAATGATGGCATCATCAGAAGTCGTCGCAACAATGTTGAAAGCTTCCTGGTTTCCATTGGTTCCATCAATCATGATGTAATACGTTGTTCCCGCAGTCGTGTTGAACGTGACACTCATGCTTCCGCCCGGACCATTTCCGCTCGCACACGATCCCGTTGTGGTGAGCGATCCGCAGATACCTGAATAAACTTCCATTTCAAGTCCCGGGTTGTTGTCGATATGAGAGACGGTGATGGTTGCCGTACCGTTATTAATGGCCAGTACCGAAAACCAGACGTTGTTATGGATGGTATTGTCGCCGCATGATAACGCCGGATCGGTGGGAGACGGTGTGGCGCCGGCGGTGGTTGCAGCAGATGTATTGTTGGCGCACAGTGCAGTCGCATTGGAACAGTTGTCCTGTGCCGTTGCAGAAAAAGAAATGATAAAACAAAACAGGAATGAAATAAAATTTTTCATTTGTGTAAGCAGAAAGAATCATCTAAAATAATTTATTGCTTACAGTGAACACGTTTTTGAATTTCATAATTATGAACATGGAAATTTTAGGAATTGTTAGTAAAGAATTTTTTAATTAGTGAATAAATCTTTTACCTTTCACAAAAAATAAATACGATGAAAAAAATCCTTTACACCATTCTGTTCTTCTGTGCATGTTACCATGCACGTTCGCAGACACTGTCTCCCAGTGTCCTCGCATCTTCCGGGGGATATTATACAGCTTCCGGATACTCGCTGTCATCCACAGTTGCCGAGATGACGATGGTTACCACCGTTTCATCCGGAAGTTTCATTTTGACGCAGGGTTTCCAGCAGCCGGAAGATTTCGGCGTACGGGTTGCTGAACTGCCGCAGGAAAGCGGAGTCACCCTTTTTCCAAACCCGAATCATGGCTCGCTTGCCTTGTTGATGAACCTTCAAAAAGACGCCGATGTTTTGGTGAAAGTGTTTGACGCCATCGGGCGGGAAGTTTACTTTGATAAATTCAAACACGTCACGGGAATTAACCAGTATTCATTAGACCTGTCTTCCCTGACAGATGGAATGTATTGGATCGAAGTCCTTGCTGAAAAGCAATCACAGGAGTTGATCCATACCACACAAAAAATCAACATCATTCATTAATTTTAAAACACGATAACCATGAAAAAAATAACACACGTATTATCTGCATTAACAGTCATCTTGTTTCTCAGCAATTTCAACCAGGTTGCCAATGCACAGGGCGGACCGCCGAACAAACTCAATTACCAGGCAGTAGCAAGAAATGCCGGTGGAAACGTTTTGGTCAACCAGGCCATCAGCGTTCGTTTTACATTTCATAGTGCTTCCCCGGGCGGAAGTGTTGAATACCAGGAAACACAACCACTTTCCACCAACCAATTTGGTTTGTTCACGGCTATGATCGGAACAGGAACTGTCACACTTGGTTCCTGGAGTGGTATTACCTGGGGCGCTGCCGATCAGTATCTGCAGGTAGAGTATGATCCTGCCGGTGGTAGTTCGTATCTCAACATGGGAACTTCCCAGTTGGTGAGTGTTCCTTATGCCATGCAATCCGGAACATCACAGGACAATCACTGGGTAGCAAATGGAAATAACATTTCAAATACGAATACGGGTTATGTAGGTATTGGTACCGCTGCACCAGCCGGATATTTGGGAATCGAAAATCCAAATACCGATTATTCCATGTATGTTCATAAGACCAACGTTGTCGAAAATGCCATGTTCATAAAAGACGCTCCGAGCAGTTCCACAGCAAACATTTATGCAACATACAATGGGAACTGGTATACCATAGAAAGTTACAATACGGGAGCTTCGGGTGCCGGATATTTTGGAGCAACCGGAAGCGGAGACGGACTTGCTGCTTCTGCAAATACAGGCCGGGGAGGATATTTTACTTCCACTTCAGGTGCGGCATTGGTTACCGGTACCGGAAATGTTGGTATAAATAATATTTCCCCAACGCATCAATTAGATGTTGCCAGCAATACCACTGCCAGCGGCACGGGAATCATCTATTCAAATTGTACAAACGCAGCAGCTTCATACAGCGATGTAATTGCCGTTCAGGGAAAATCAAGAGCCGATGACTGGTATGGTTACGGAGGTTTCTTCGAAGGCGGATATGTAGGTGCACAAGGCATTGTAAACCCAACCGGAGGTTCAGGGTACATTGGAGTTGACGGGTATGTTTCCGGTGGTACAGGAACGAACTATGGAGTGTACGGATATGGTGGCGGAGGTGCTCATGACTATGGCGTTTATGGATACAGCGACCAGATCGGAACTTTTGGAACAGCATACGGAACAGGTGCTGCCCTCACCACTCCTTATGGTACGGGTTATAATGAATCTGCCGGTGTATTTGGTTCGGGTGACCATGCAACCGGTATTTCCTATGGTGTTGTTGGAGAAGCAAAATCTACCACTTCTTTATACAACATGGGAGTTATGGGATATTCCACTACCGGAACAAATGGTGGCTATGGTGTTTATGGATATTCCGCTGATGCCGCCTATGCCATTGGAACCAATGGTTTGGCAAATGGAGCAGGCATCAACTATGGAGTTTATGGACAAGCGTATGGTGGAACTACCAATTATGCAGGATATTTTGGCGGCCCCCTCTATGCAACTTCTGCAAGTGCCGGCATCAAAGCCTTTAAGATCGATCATCCTTCCGATCCTGAAAATAAATTCCTGTATCATTCGTCTGTTGAAAGTCCGGATATGATGAACGTGTACAACGGAAACATCACCACCGATGCCAATGGAAATGCGACTATCCAGTTGCCTTCTTATTTCGAAGTGCTGAATAAAGATTTTAAATATCAACTGACATGCATCGGCCAGTTTGCCCAGGCTATTGTGATGGATAAAGTTCATGCAAACCAGTTTACGATCAAAACTGACAAAGCAAATGTAGAAGTGAGCTGGCAGGTAACCGGTGTTCGTCACGATCCTGTTGCTGAAAAATACCGCATTGTTACCGAGGTTGAAAAAACCGGCGGTGAAAGAGGAAAATACCTTTGCCCTGAGGCGTATAATCAGCCCGTTGAAAAAGGAATCGCTCCGAATATTAATCTGAACAACGCTCCGTTCAACCGCGAGGTAAAGGCGCGCCAGCCGTTTGATAGCGGTAAAGCAAAAAAGTAATCATTGATGAATACCATGAAAAGCCGCGCTGAAATCAGCGCGGCTTTTTTATTTGCATGAACTCTGTGCATCTTTGCATGAGATGGGAAATACATTACGGGAGATGTTCAGACTGATGCCGAAGCTTTCTGTTTCCAGGATTTGGAATGCAGTCAAGGTTTTCAGCAGTTACTATTATTCGAAAGCGTTTTCCATTCCCGCTCACCGGGGTTTGCCGGTTGCACTTTCCATTGAACCAACGACATCCTGCAACCTCCGCTGCCCGGAATGTCCAAGCGGACTGAGATCTTTTTCACGGCCGACAGGAATGCTTGATGAAAATTTCTTCCGTGAAATCATTGACCAGGTTTCTGATCACGTTCTTTACCTGACTTTTTATTTTCAGGGTGAGCCCTTTTTGAATCCTGCTTTTACAAACATGCTCGCCTATGCTTCATCAAAAAAAATTTTCACGGCAACATCTACCAACGCGCATTATTTGGATGATGCTACCGCCAGGAAGGTTGTTGAATCCGGTTTAGACAAACTCATCATTTCCATCGACGGCACTTCGCAGGAAACCTATGAACAATACCGCATCGGAGGATCAATTGAAAAAGTCCTCGAAGGATCGAAGCGTGTGGTGGAATGGAAAAGAAAATTGAAATCAAAAACACCTCACCTCATTTTTCAGTTTTTGGTTTTGAAACACAATGAACATGAAACGGGAAAAGTGAAACGGATCGCTGATGCAATCGGTGTGGATGACGTGGTTTTCAAAACCGCACAGGTATATGATTACGAAAACGGAAATCAGCTGGTCCCTTCCAATGAGAAATATTCCCGGTATAGGAAAAACAAAGATGGAACATGGAAGATTAAAAATAAACTACTGAATCATTGCTGGAAAATGTGGCATTCCTGTGTGATCACGTGGGACGGAAAAATTGTTCCTTGCTGTTTTGATAAAGATGCTGCACATGTGATGGGTGATTTAAAAGAAAAAAACCTTTCAGAAATCTGGAACCATGACTCGTATCGTCAGTTTCGTTCGGCCATTTTGCAAAACCGTTCTGAAATTGACATCTGTAAAAACTGCACGGAAGGAACAAAGGTGTTGGGATGATGAACATTCCGAAGGTCAGCGGCGAATTAACAATTCGTTGATTAGCAAATTAGCGAATGGCATCATCGAGCAAAAAATAATTGGCGATTCAGTTAATTGAGTTATTGTTTCCGGCTCTTGTTTCCGGGCTCCCGACTTCACTCAATGGTCAAATCGTCCGTAGTCTCATCGTCAGCAAGTTCACAGATTGAAATTCTTAATTCCCGGATCTCCATTATTTTTACTCGAAAATTATTAACCTTCTCTCCCAAAACATTTAACAAAATTAAAAAAAGCCTTCTGCGAGAATCGAACTCGCGACCTGTTGTTTACGAAACAACCGCTCTGGCCGGCTGAGCTAAGAAGGCATGAAAAAAAAATATATCCCTGGAAACCGCATCAGCAAAGGGTTCCAGGGATGCAGGAACAAAAATATCATAATTCGATAAAGAAAATGTAACCTTTGACATTTGATCAGCGTTTGAAAAAATGTTTCATGTTAAGTTTTAAGTTAAGTAACTTAAATTGTTGATCGAAAATCCCGGGCTTAATTGTCCGGGGTTTTTGTTTTTTAAGAACGTGAGGTTTTTCCGTCCCCCTGCTCTTCAGATCGTCATGATCTCTTTGTCTTTTGCTTCAAGGTGTTTATCAACCATGGCAATAAACTGGTCGGTCATTTTTTGAATTTTGTCTTCTGCATCTTTTACCACATCTTCGGGCATGCCTTTGCTCTCATGTTTGGCATGTTCATTTGCTTCCCGTCGTGTGTTGCGAATGGCAACACGTGCATGCTCCGCTTCGGCTTTCGATTTTTTGACCAATTCTTTTCTTCTCTCTTCCGTGAGCACCGGAACGTTGATGCGGATAACGGTTCCGTCGTTCTGCGGATTGAAACCGAGGTTCGCCGCCTGGACAGCTTTCTCAATGGGGTGAAGCATGCTTTTTTCCCACGGCTGAATCATCAATGTCCGCGCATCCGGCGTACTGATGTTCGACACCTGGTTCAACGGCATATTGGTACCATAATAATCAACATGCAATCCTTCGAGCATGGCAGGGTTTGCCCTGCCTGCACGTATTTTTCCTAATTCAAGTTCAAGATGCTCAATGGCTTTCTTCATATGCGATTGAGTATCGTTAATGAGTTTGTTTAAATCTAACATAGCAGTTATGTATTTATAGTTCTTGGCTCCGTGATAAATTCTCTTCCATGAATGTTTCTGGTTCTTACTTCTAAAACTCAACGAGTGTCCCGACTGGTTTCCCTTCGAGAACTTTAATCAGGTTGCCCGTCTTGTTCATGTCGAAAACGATGATGGAGATTTTGTTTTCATTGCACAGGGTAAAGGCGGTAAGATCCATCACCTTCAATCCTTTTTCATACACTTCATCAAAGGTAACGGTATCATACTTTACTGCATCCTTGTGAATCTCCGGGTCGGCATTATAAATTCCATCCACACGCGTACCTTTCAGGATCACGTCCGCTTCGATTTCAATGGCGCGTAACGAGGCTGCTGTATCGGTAGTGAAGTATGGGTTCCCGGTTCCCGCACCGAAAATCACAACCCGTCCTTTTTCAAGATGTCTCACTGCCCTGCGCTTGATATACGGTTCACAAATCTGTTCCATCTTGATGGCTGACTGCAACCGGGTGATCACGCCGATTCTCTCCAATGCACTTTGCAAAGCCATGCTGTTGATGACGGTGGCCAGCATTCCCATGTAATCACCCTGCACACGGTCAATCACATCGTCCGTATCGTTGCCGACACCCCTGAAAATATTTCCGCCGCCGATCACGATGGCAAGCTGCACACCTTTATCCACAACGGTTTTGATATCGGCAGCATATTTTTTCAGCCGGTCATGATCGATGCCGAATTCTTTGTCGCCCATCAGGGCTTCACCGCTTAGTTTCAAAAGAATGCGTTTGTATTTCATCAAGGTATGTTTTTTTAAAAGACTGACGGAACCCGCTACCTATTTTTTTCTGTTCTGTTTGTAACTTGGCAAGAAGCGGATTTCATAAAATCGGTCGGACAATGGTGACGCGAATTTATTCAATAATGATTCGATTCCAAATGTACGGGCAAAAAAAAGCCCCCCGTAGAAGTACGGGGGGCTAAAATGATTATCCGAGTTTTACTCTTTTGATGGAAGTGATCTTCAGATTTTTGTCGATCCCTTCGAGATACTGTCGGATGGTTTTCTTTTCGTCCTTGATGAAACCCTGGTTCAACAGCGTGTATTCGTTATAAAACTTGTTGAGTTTACCCTGTGCGATTTTCTCAATCATGTTTTCCGGCTTACCTTCCTGGCGCGCCTGTTCTTTACCGATTTCAATTTCACGCTCAATCAGTTTCTGATCCACATCGTCCTTATCGATGGCAACAGGAGCCATGGCAGCAACCTGCATGGCTACATCTCTTCCTGCATCATCAATTCCTGCAGGAGCGGCGCTGAAGCCAACCATGGAAGTGAGTTTATTTCCCGGGTGATTGTAAACGATTACTTTCCCTGTGGATACGGTTTGATAATCCACGACATCAATCTTCTCCCCTATTTTTCCAATCTGGTCGAGTAATGTTTCTGCCACGGTGAGGTTACCAAGCTTTAATGCTTTTAACTCTTCCGCGTTGGCGGGATTATTCTGAATGGCAAGATCAAGAATGCTCTCGCCGTATTTAATAAAGTCAGCATTTTTTGCCACGAAATCCGTTTCGCAGCACACAGCCACTACGGCGCCGCGGCTTCCGTCGGCGGTTACTTTTCCGAATACATATCCTTCTTTCGCTTCACGGTCCTGACGGTTCGCAGCGATCTTCGATCCTCTCTTCCTGAGGATATCAATGGCTGCTTCGAAATCGCCGCTGGATTCCATCAGCGCTTTTTTGCAATCCATCATTCCTGCACCAGTTTGCTGGCGAAGTTTGTTTACATCGGCGGCGGTTATGGTCATAGTTGTCATTATTCTTACTCGGTTATTTTTTATGGTAATGCTTATTCGCTTTTCTTTTTTCCAACCGGTTTTCCGGGACCAGCTTTGCGCGGACGAAGATTTGATTTTGGTTTTTCTGATGCCACTACTTCTGTTTCATCTTCTTCACCCACAGCAAAAACTTTTTCTTTGCCTTCTTCTCCGGCTGCATGTTGTTCTTCAGTCTCTTTGTCCTTCTCCATTTCCTTATCCTGCTTTCTTTCTGACAAACCTTCTTCGATGGCTTTCACCATGGATTCAACAATCAGCGCAATGGATTTGGTTGCATCGTCATTCGCCGGGATAGCGAAGTCAACTTCCGTAGGATCGGTATTGGTATCGGTGATTGCAAAAGTCGGGATGTTCAGTTTTCGCGCTTCCGAAACGGCAATGTGTTCTTTCATGGTATCCACGATGAACAAGGCGGCTGGAAGGCGGGAGAGATCGATGATGCTGCCCAGGAATTTTTCCATCTTCGCTTTCTGACGAGTAATCTGCAGACGCTCTTTTTTTGAAATGTTATCAAAGGTGCCGTCAGTAGCCATCTTGTCGAATCCTGTCATCTTCTTCACCGACTTGCGAACGGTAGAAAAGTTGGTCAGCATTCCGCCGGGCCAGCGCTCCACGATGAACGGCATTCCAACACGCTGAGCTGCGCTGGTAACGATGTCCTTCGCCTGCTTTTTCGTGGCAACAAAAAGAATTTTCTTTCCTGACTTGGCGATCTGTTTCATGGCATTGGCAGCCTCATCAATCTTAGCAACTGTTTTGTTGAGATCGATGATGTGGATGCCACGTGCTTCCATGAAAATATAAGGAGCCATTTTGGGATTCCATTTGCTTTTTAGGTGGCCGAAATGTGCACCTGAATCGAGTAATTCCTGGTATGAAACTCTTGACATTGTTTATTGAAGATTGAAGATTGGATATGTATTGTTAAAAACCTAAGAATGATAATTGAAACAAATCTTCAATCTTCAATCTTAAATTTTCAATGGTTTAACGTTTACTGAACTGGAATCTCTTACGGGCTTTCTTCTGACCTGGCTTTTTCCTTTCAACCATCCTCGGATCACGTGTCAAAAGTCCGGCTTTACGAAGTGTTGATTTATGCTCTTCGTTGATTTTCACCAGGGCTCTCGCAACAGCAAGTCTTACGGCTTCTGCCTGTCCGGTGATTCCACCTCCGGTAACATTCACCACAATATCAAAAGCATCTTTTGCATTGATCGCTTCCTGCGACTGGTTCACGATGTACTGAAGCGGTCCGGTTGGAAAGTATTCTTTATAATCACGTTTATTAACAGTGATGGTTCCTTTTCCCGCCTCAAGATAAATACGGGCAATGGATGTTTTTCTTCTTCCGATGGAATGGGTTATTGACATGCTTATTCTGTTATGAAAGTTTTATTGCTTTGGGTTGTTGAGCCGTGTGAGGATGTTCTGTTCCCGCATATACATGCAGGTTGCTGAAAATAGCGCGGCCTAATTTTGTTTTTGGCAACATGCCTCTTACCGCATTTTCAATGATGAGCTCAGGCTTCTTTTTCAGCCACTCTGTCGGCGTTGCAAAACGCTGTCCGCCCGGGTAACCGGTATAACGAACATATTCTTTCTCTGTCCATTTATTACCTGTTAACTTCACCTTCTCAGCATTGATCACAATCACATGATCACCGCAATCCACATGAGGAGTGTAGTTGGTTTTGTTTTTTCCACGAATCATCATGGCCACCTGCGATGAGAAACGGCCGAGAACCTGGTCTTCAGCATCTACAATCACCCAGTTCTTCGTAACTGTTTTGATGTTTGCTGAAATGGTCTTATAACTTAATGCTTCCACTTTAGTACTGATTTTAAAGGATTTTACTGTCAATTCATCCCACACACCGGGATTCCCTAAGGGGACGCAAAAGTAGGATTATTTTCTTTTCCTGCAAAACCTATTGTAAATATTTATAAAGGAGCGACTGTGGAGGGATAAGGCGTATCGTTCAGGCCGTTTCGTCGCAATAGAAAATGCGATAAGGAGCGATAATGAACGATTTCAATCCGACTTTCTTCCTGCCATCCGCTCCAAACCCTCCTCTGCACAAGCCATCGCCTCCGGGTTTTTCGCTGCTGTCGGGGCTACTAAGAAAATTCCTGCTGCCGCCATTTGCATTTACAGAACACGGTGTTGCCATGCTTGCGAATATTTTGAAGAGTAAAAAAGCCCGGCAAACAAGCATCTCCATCGTGCGGGCATTTATTGCTCTGAAAGAATTTGCACTCAACCATTCCGCTTTATCAGAAAAGATAAAAAAATTTAAAAAAAAATACAACAAACAATTTAAAGATGTGTATGAGGCAATCCATTATACCATTTACAATACTCAAGATAAAATAATCCAATCCGCCTTGGCGGAGGTGTTAAGCCGATAGAGTATCTGTATTACCTTTTGCAAAAAGACAAACTGCTAATCGAACAGGAAAAACGAAAACGAATCGGATTTAAAACTTAAGAAAAGTATTTACCCTCTCAGCTTATCCAGCAAATCATTCAAATGCTTTTTTTCCTTTTCATCAAGGTTTGAAAAAAAACCATCAAAAAGTTGTTCCTCTTTATCAAGTTCAGCCAAAAGTTTCAATCCCTTTTTATTGATAAACACATCGCAGTTTCGCCTGTCGCTCGCACAAATATGCCTGTCCACCAGTCCTTTTACCCTGAGCTTTTCAACAATGCGTGAAGCATCGCTCATCTTGTCGAGCATGCGTTCTTTCAGCAGTTTGATGGTGGCCGGATCCGGGTGTTGCCCGCGGAGAATTCTCAGCACATTAAACTGCTGTCCGGTGATGCCGTATTTTTTAAAATGATTCTGGCTGAAAGCATCCATCCAGTTAAACGTATAAATCAGGTTCACACCCAACTTATGCGTTTCATTTCTGAATTTCTTCTGCAATATTTCGTCTTCCAGTTTCATGTTATTAATTTGAAAATGTTTTCAATAGTATCAATTCATTATCAAATGATCAAATCAGAACATCGTCCAATCAGGTTTACCGCATCGGAACTTCCACGATCAGCAATTCGGAATCTTCTGAGGCTGTCATATCAAACCTTTCCGTTTCAGAAATTCCAATGGCATCTCTTCTTGATAATTTTTCTCCGGAAGTTTCAACTGCGCCTTTGATCACCATCACATAGGCTCCGTTTCCTTCTTTCATAAACGGGTATGAAAGGGATGTGCCTTTGCTTAGGTTCGTCAAAGAGATGGCAGCTTCCTGGTGGATGTACAATTCATCACCACTTCTGAAACCCGAAGCAACCGTTTGAATTTTATTTTTTCTTTCTTCAACAGAAAAAGTTTTCTGATCGTACCCCGGCTTGATTCCGTTCTCTTTGGGAAATATCCAGAGCTGGAACAGATTTGTTTTTTCCGCCGGCAGCGGGTTGAATTCAGAATGCATCACTCCCGTTCCGGCACTCATCACCTGCACATCGCCGGGTTTGATCACGGACCCATTTCCCATGTTGTCCTTATGCTGCAACGCTCCCTCCAGGATGATGGTGATGATTTCCATGTCGCTGTGCGGATGCATTCCAAACCCTTCTCCTCCTTCGATGATGTCGTCATTCAGAACGCGTAACATTCCGAAATGAATTTTGGACGGATCATACCAGTTGGCAAAACTGAAACTGTGGTGTGCGTCCAGCCAGCCATGATGAGCATGACCTCTTTCTGTAGCACGGTGAATGATTTTTTTCATAGATGAGCGTCTTATTGAAACAAACGAAGAAATAGTTAAGAGTCGATTAAGTTGAGTGAGTTAATTAAGTTGAATGGAATCCGAATAATACTCAAATTACTCAATCAACCAATCAACTTAATTACTCATCACCTGTCCAGCACATCAGAACCTTTATGAGCCCCGTCACAAAAGGGTTTGTTCACCGATAACCCGCAACGGCAGAGTGCAATGTTACCTTCTTTTTCTTCTGATACTCCCTCTTTATTAACGAGTGTAATTTTTCCCTGTACAAGGTAAGGGCCTTTGTCAAGAATCGCAATTTTTGTTTGTTCCATAATATTTTTGTTTTTAAAAATGTTTGTCGCTTTCATTAATTCAGTGAAACTTTTGGAATGTTCACATAGATGCTGTTGTGAAACATGAGTTCGATGATTTCCGGTTTCATGAAACCAATCAACGGGAATTCCGACAGCACTTCGATCACATTGATTTCAGATTCGGCTTCCATTACTACCCAGAGTTTACTCCGGTCGGAAGCCAGGGAATAACTGGTGATGATTCCTTTCCTCATCAGTGAATTCACCATAGCCCGCTGTTCCGGTATGAGTGAAATGAATTCTTCTGTAAACTCATCGGTGAGTTTGATCGATATCATGAACTGTTTCATGGCTACTTTGTTTTTCAGGATTGTTTGATCAGCACCAGGTCAATGGAGAATTCAACCGCATCACTCACCACGGCTTCACCGGTGGCGGCGGCGTGGTTGTATTTCAGGTTGAAATCTTTCCGGTTTATTTTTCCGCTTGCCTTGAAACCGGCCTTGGTATTTCCCCATGGATCATTGACGGTACCATTGTAAACCACCGGAACCTCCACCTGTTTGGTGACGTCGCGGATCGTCAGCTCTCCGACAAGAATGTATCGGCCTTTGCCGAGGCTCTTCACCGACTTGCTTTTAAAGGTGATGTTTGGGAATTTTTCGGCATTGAAAAAATCATCACTCTTCAAATGTTTGTCGCGCATATCATTGTCGGTGCTGATGCTGTTCACATCTGCTGTTACTGCTGCCTGTAAATCCGACCAGTCGGTTTTTGCAGACGTGAACGTTCCATCAATTTTTTTAAAATCTCCTTCCACATCGGAGATGACCAGGTATTTCGTACTGAAATGAATTTTGGAATGCGCTGCATCCAGCTTCCAGTTTTGTGAGAATGCCGTTGTTCCAAGAACAACAAGTGCGAATAATGCGAGGATCTTTTTCATTGGGTTGTTTTTTTATGGGTTGATTTTAAATTCTGGCACAAATATATGTCACAACATTAGATGTTGCAACATCTATTTGGTTAAAATGTTTTAATCATCCGTAATGGCTTGGCAATCAATCATAAATTTTACCGGTAGTTTTAAAAATGCCTGATGCCGATGGCATGGCGGGCTTCGTTCACGGTCTTCGAAGCGCTTTCCCTGGCTTTCGCTGCACCGTGCGAAGCTACTTTGTGGAGGTAGCTTTCATCTTTGGAAAGTTCGTTGATCTTTTCACGAAAAGGTTGAGTAAAAAGGATGATGTCTTCCGCCAGTTGTTTTTTCATATCACCGTAACGGATCTTCATGGTGTTGTACTGTTCATGAAAAAAATCAATCGTGTCTTTTTTTGAAACCACTTCCATCAACGTAAAAATATTCTGGATGGCTTCCGGCTTCGGTTGGTTTTCAATTGTCGGCCCGCTGTCGGTGACCGCCCTCATCACTTTTTTCCGGATCGCTTCGGGAGAATCGGCGAGGAAGATGGCATTGCCTTCTCCTTCACTCTTTCCCATTTTCCCGGAGCCGTCAAGTCCCGGAATTTTTACCAGTTCTGTCCCGAAATTAAAAGCAACAGGCTCCGGAAACAATTCCGTTTTATACATCCTGTTGAAACGGTTTCCGAAGGTGCGCGACATTTCAAGATGTTGTTCCTGGTCTTTTCCCACCGGAACTTTTAACGCACGATGAATCAGGATATCGGCAGCCATCAGAACGGGATAAGTAAGCAGTCCGGCATTGACGTTATCCGGATGCTTGCGGATTTTTTCTTTGAAGGTGGTGGCCCGTTCCAGCTCGCCGACATAGGCATTCATGTTAAGCAACAGGTACAACTCGGCGATTTCAGGAAGATCACTCTGAATGTAAATCGTGCAGGCCTCCGGATCCATTCCACAGGCCAGGTATTCGACCAGCACTTGTTTTACAATGGTGTGAAAGTCGGCAGGAACCGGATGCGTGGTAAGCGAATGGTAATCGGCGATGAAGAAAAAACAATTGTATTCATGTTGCATCTTCAAAAAATTCCGGATCGCTCCGAAATAATTTCCGAGATGCAGGTTGCCGGTACTCCTGATCCCGCTTACAACGACTTCCTTCTTATTCATGCTGCGAATCTACGAAATGAGAATCTATTTCAATCATCAGCACCATTCATAAAATCAAATCATAATTTGGTCAACACTTATTTCAGGCACATTCCTAATTCGTACATTCGTACCGATTCGAATTTTGCAGATACCATGAAAGATAAATTAAAAATTCTGGAAGAAAAAATCGCCGGGGCAAAACTTCTCGGCGGAATAAAAAGAATAGAAGCCCAGCATAAAAAAGGAAAGATGACTGCCCGTGAGCGGGTTCACTTTCTCATGGATGAAGGAAGCTTTGAAGAAATCGGAATGCTGGTAACTCACCGTGCCACCGACTTCGGAATCGATAAGGAAAAATATCCTGGCGACGGAGTGGTAACCGGTTTCGGAACTGTGAATGGAAGATTGGTTTATGTGTATGCCCAGGACTTCACCGTATTCGGAGGATCCCTGAGTGAAACGCATGCAAAAAAAATATGCCGCATCATGGATCTCGCCATGCAAAACGGCGCACCTGTGATCGGCCTGAATGATTCAGGCGGAGCGCGCATACAGGAAGGCGTTGTTTCATTGGGCGGATATGCTGATATTTTTTACCGCAACACACTTGCTTCCGGAGTCATCCCGCAGATTTCAGCCATCATGGGACCATGCGCCGGCGGAGCCGTGTATTCTCCGGCCATCACCGATTTTATCATGATGGTGGAAAATGCTTCGTACATGTTTGTCACCGGACCGAACGTGGTGAAAACAGTGACACACGAAGAAGTCACTTCCGAAGAACTTGGAGGAGCATCCACGCATGCCACCAAATCAGGTGTTACGCATTTCACCGCACCCAACGAACTGGATTGCATCAACTACATTAAAAAAATACTGGGTTACATTCCGCAGAATTGCGAAGATCAGCCACCTGTTGTTGCTTATGAAGATGCCGATGAAATGCGTCCGGCATTAAATACGATCATTCCTTCCAACCCGAACCAGCCTTATGATATGAAAGATGTCATCAGCGAATGTTTGGATGCCGATAGTTTTTTTGAAGTGCATAAAGATTTTGCAGAAAACATTGTGGTGGGATTTGCACGCCTGGCGGGTAGAAGCATCGGCATTGTGGCCAATCAACCGGCCTACCTTGCAGGAGTACTCGACATTCATGCTTCCACCAAAGCCGCCCGTTTCGTTCGCTTCTGCGATTGTTTCAACATTCCTCTTTTGGTGTTCGAAGATGTTCCGGGATTTCTTCCCGGCACCGACCAGGAATGGAATGGCATCATCGCCAACGGAGCGAAGTTGCTGTATGCATTCTGCGAAGCTACGGTTCCGCGCATCACTGTGATTACACGAAAAGCGTACGGTGGAGCATATGATGTGATGAACAGCAAACACATCGGCGCCGATATGAATTACGCCTGGCCTTCGGCAGAAATTGCTGTGATGGGTGCCAAAGGCGCTGCTGAAATCATTTTCAAAAAAGAAATTGCTGAAGCGAAAGATCCGGAAACAAAACTCAAAGAGAAAGAACTGGAGTTCAATGAACTGTTTGCCAATCCTTATAAAGCAGCCGAACACGGTTATGTGGATGAAGTGATCAAACCGGAAAATACGCGCCGCCGGCTCATTGCATCCTTTAAGATGCTTGAAAATAAAGTGGCCAAACTTCCAAGAAAAAAACACGGGAATATTCCGTTGTAAAATGGTTTCTGCCATGGAGAGTACCGGGAATTTGCAATCAACCATTCGCCATTACATTTATAAATATCAACTATGAATATCTTGCTGCTTGGTTCCGGAGGCCGCGAACATGCATTCGCATGGAAGATTTCACAGAGCAAACGGTGTGAAAAACTTTTTATCGCTCCCGGAAATGCCGGCACGCTGCAATGTGGTACGAATGTAAATCTCAACCTGCTTGATTTTGTTGCAGTCCGAAATTTTGTTCTCGAAAAAAAAATCGACATGGTTATTGTCGGACCGGAAGAACCTTTGGTGAAAGGGATTCATGATTTTTTTCTTGCTGATGAACAGCTCCGAAACATTCCCGTCATCGGTCCTGAAAAAGATGGCGCTCAACTCGAAGGCAGCAAAGATTTTTCAAAACAGTTCATGTCAAGGCATCGTATTCCGACGGCGCGTTATCAAACATTTACGGCAGAAACTCTACAAGAAGGATTTAATTTTCTTGAACAGTTAAATCCTCCGTATGTTCTCAAAGCCGACGGACTTGCGGCAGGAAAAGGAGTCGTGATTCCGAATACACTCGATGATGCAAAAAATGAACTGAAGGAAATGCTTACCGACGCTAAGTTCGGCGCTGCTTCTTCCAAAGTGGTGATCGAGGAATTTCTGAAAGGCATTGAACTTTCCGTTTTTGTTCTCACCGACGGCGACTCATACAAAATTCTGCCGGAAGCAAAAGACTACAAGCGCATCGGCGACCAGGATACGGGCCCGAATACCGGTGGAATGGGAGCCGTGTCGCCGGTTCCGTTTGCCGGCAAGGAATTCATGCAGAAGGTTGAAGAACGAATCATCATTCCGACCATCGAAGGATTAAAGAAAGAGAACATCCTTTACAAAGGATTTATTTTCATCGGGCTGATGAATGTGAATGGAGAACCGTACGTGATTGAATACAATGTAAGAATGGGAGATCCCGAAACAGAAGCGGTGATTCCAAGAATTGAATCTGACCTGGTCGAATTATTCGAAGCCGTTTCAAAAGGAACGCTTGCCGAAAAGGAACTGGTCATCAGCAAACAATCCGTGGTTACCGTTATGCTCGTGAGCGGCGGCTACCCCGGAGATTATGAAAAAGGAAAAGTAATCTCCGGACTCGGTGACGTAAAAGAAAGTTTTGTTTTTCATGCCGGCACTTCAATGGATGAGAAAGAAGTGATTAAAACTTCAGGAGGAAGAGTCCTTGCGGTTTCTTCATTCGGAAAAAATATGGAGGAAGCGGCGGCTCTATCATACCGGTCTGTTTCCAAAATTGCTTTTGAGAACATGTATTTCAGAAAAGACATCAGCCTTGATCTTCAAACAAAATCTCAGGTCATAAAATAAAAAATCCCGCTCATTATAGGCGGGATTCCTCGTTTTTCAGGCTGATCGAATCAATCAAACTTTTCAATTTCTTTTTGTTTGCTCATATAACTCACCCAGATGAAAAAGGCGATGAAGCCAATGGTGATGAGCAGTTTGTTGAACCAGGGGCTTACCCAGTTCATGACGTTAAAGATTGCCTCGAAGCAATCAGCGATGAAATACCAGAATCCGTCCATGTGTGATGTTGTTGAGATGGCAAAAATATAAATTCTGCTGATCTGCAAAAAATTATTTTTCTACTTTTATCTCGATGATCCGTTTTTTCAAATCCCCGCAGCCAGCCGCATTGTTCATGGTACCCGTGATCGTGATCCTTCTGTGGTTGCAGGTGATGGTTAAGCAACCGGCCGGCATGATGCTGCCGTTTCACTGGCAGGAAGCGCTTCCCCGCTTCCTGGTCATGTTTATCGCCGTGGCGCTGGTATCGCTGGAAGCCATTTATATGAACAACCTGTTTAACCGGCATGAAGTACTGGGCAAAAATTCTTACCTGCCTGCTTTTTTATACGTTCTCTTGATGTCGTTTGCTTTGCCTGTGCTCTGGTTGCATCCGGTATTAATTGCCAATATTTTTCTTCTTGTGGCTTTGGATAAAACATTTTCATTGTTTAAAAATGAAACAGCCGCATTGGCCTTGTTTGACGGGGGTTTCATGATTTCCATGGCATCCTTTTTCTATTTTCCGGCTGTCCTTTTTTTTGCCTGGTTTATCATTTCCATTGCCATCCTTCGCCCGTTCAGTTTTCGTGAATGGCTGATTGCATGCATCGGATTTGTGTTGCCTTATTTTTTCATGAGTGTTTATTTTTTCTGGAACGACCGGCTGGTTTCCAAATGGGAATCAGGCATCCGCTTGTTCGCGTCGAAAACACCGGACATTTCCTTTGTGACCGGAAGACCGCTCTTTTGGCTCTTTCTACTCACCGGGTTTTTGTTTCTTCTTTCAATGGGAAAATTCAGGCGGAATTTTTACAAGAATGTTGTGAAAACCAGGCTCTGCCAGCAACTCCTCATGCTGTACATGGTGTTTGCCGTACTCTCCGCCTTTCTCTCTACTTCCGTTGATTTTTTTCAACTCACCCTCCTGGCCATTCCATTCTCCTTGTTTTTCAGTAATTATTTCCTCCTGGTAAAAAAGAAAACATGGATCCCGGAGCTGCTGCTCTGGTCGCTGATCATCCTGATTGCCTGGAACCATCTCTGATCACAAAGATCTTTTTCCCAGCCAGTCATCTTCTGCCTTTCTCATGACCTGCTGATCCCTTTTTGTTTTGTCTTTGTAGCCCAGCAAATGCAGCACGCCATGAATCATCACACGGTTCAGCTCCTCCCTGAATGCGACACCATATTCGCCGGAATTAAATTGTACGCGATCAACGGAAATGAAAATATCAGCGGAGATTTTTTTTTTGCCGGCACCATGATCAAACGTGATGATGTCGGTAAAAAAATCGTGATTCAGAAATTCCCTGTTGAGTCGCAAAAGATATTGATCCGAGCAAAAAATATAATTGATCTCCTCCAGCTCAAACGCATGTTTGCGGATGGCTGCATGAATCCATTTTTTTAATTCCTGTTGCTGCACCAGGCGAAACCGAACGTCTTCTTTGAAAAAATGAATGCGGATCATTGATCAAAAGTAATCATAAGGGTGATCAAATAAAAAAAGGGAGAACTCCTCTCCCTTTCCTGTCTAACCGAAAATTATTTCACTCAATTATTACTGACTAATTTGAAATTTAATTCCACCACCCGGCCGTTGTCAGAAAAGATAAGCTGGTCGGTGAGATGTTTCATCAGGAAAATCCCGCGGCCACATTCTTTCTCCAGGTTTTCCGGTGCCGTAGGATCGGGAAGATTGTAGTAATCAAACCCCGGACCCTGGTCGGTAATGGTAAAGGTGAGTTGGTTATGATTGAGCTGGTAACTCACGCTCACTTTCTTCATCGGGTCAGCATGATTGCCGTGGTAGATCGCATTGGTAACAGCTTCCGTGATGGCCACGAGCATGTTGCCGAACATATCTTCACTCACGTTGTATTTATTGCGTATCTCGTCGATCATGTTCTCCACGATTCCGAGGCTTTCGGGTTGTGAATTCAGTTCCAAGGTTTGGCTTTTTCCTTCAACGTACATAATTATTTTTCAAGCGTTTGAAAGTAATCGTTGACTTTCTTTTTGTAATACGAATTCAAAGAAGGCGGAACGGTTCTGAGGAGTTCCATTTCCTTTAACTTAAGTCTTTTATACTCCTCAAACTCCGAAGGGTTACGATGGATGTTGTTTTTTGCTTCTTCACTCTTTCGCTGCTCATCCTGGTCGCGTTCACGCTCTGCTTTTTCACTTTCAAGCAGGCGTGTGAGGATGTCTTCCTGCCGTTTCAAAGTCTGCTCAGTCACCATTTTATTGACGATATCATTTTCACTTTCCTCCATCTTTTTCTGAATCTGCTGGAGGTCTCCGAGCGTATTTTTTCCGTCTTTATTTTCCTGCATATTCATCTTGTTCAATTCATTCCGGATGTACTCCTGCTGGGCGGCCATTTTCGCCAGTTGTTCGCTCATGCCTTGCTGGCCCTGACCGGTTTTGCCCGGTTTGTTTCCCTGCTTCATCGCCTCCATCATCTTCTTCATGTTTTTATTCAACTCCTCCTGCATCTTTCGCAACTCGGAAGCAGATTTAGGTTTTCCCTTTCCCGGTTTACTGCAACTCGCCGAACTGTTGGCTTGTTGCTGCTGCATCTGTTTCAGGGCTTCACTCAGCAACAGGGCAAGGTCATTCACCGAAGTCATCACAAACTGCTGGCGGCTGCGTGCCTGTGGAACCAGCCGGTCTTCCAGGTTGTCCAGCGCAGCATCCATGTTCTGGTTGATCCCGGAAATTTCTTTGTTCACCTTCGACTGGATTTGTAAAATCCGTTTGCTCAAAGCGAAAAGCGAGTCTTCAATCATCTTTGCGTCGTCCTTCAGCTTTCGTTGCTGCTGGCTGGTTTTCAGGTACTGCGGGTTGTTTACATCCAGTGTTTTCAGGTCCTGCATCAGTTTCTCCTGGTCGAAGGACAGACGAAGGAGGTTTTCCAGCAAAGCACGCAGTGCATTTTCATCTTCTTCCTGCTGCTCCTGTTCCATTTCCTGTTTCATCTTGCTCATCTTTTGAGAAAGCTGTTCCATTTTCTGTGAAGCGTTTTTCTGAGACTTCGAAGCCTTGCTGTTCTTTCCCTGGCTGAGCTGTTCTTCGCTGTTCTGCATGTCCTTCTGAATGTCCTTTTGTTCCTCGTCCGTTTTTTTCAGATCATTCGGTTTCTCCAGTGCTGCATTTTTCTTTTCGAGATCATTCATGTCTTTTTTGAAGTCCTCAAATTGCTTGTTCAGATCGCTTTGTTTGTCTTTTAAATCCTTGCTGTCGGCATTTTTTTCTTCGGACTTCTTCGCGAGTTCATCTTGTTTTTTTGCAAGGTCATTCAGCTTGCTGATGTTGTTTTCCAGTTTCTGCTCAAATTCCATTTGCTTGAATAACTCCAATGCTCTTTCAAGTTCTTTCTGGACGTCTTTGTTGTCCATTTTCATTTGGCCGAGCTGTTCCTGCAATTTCGCCTTGTCCACCTGGTCCATCATCTTCTGCAACTCCTCCATGAGCTTTTGTAATTCAGGAGTCATCAGTTTATCCATCAACGCCTGCAACTGCTGTTGTTTATCCAACAGGTCTTTGTCGGGTTGTTTGTACTCTGACTTTTGTTCGTTGTTCTGCTGGTTCTTGTTTTTTACTTCTTCCAGTTTTTTCTCCAGTTCTTTTTCCTTCTTCAACAACTCTTCAGCCTTCTTTTTATCCTCCCAGTTCATCTCCTTTTTATCAAGGAGTTTTTTATTGAGATCACTTACATCCTTCTGTAATTGTTTGGCTGCAGCAATGCTTTCCTTCAGATCATTTTTGATGTTGTCGTTATTCTTTGAAGTGTTTTCAGCAATTTCCTTCAGCGTGGGAGCTTTGAAAAGTTGCGTTTGCGTCTTCGTCGACTTTCCCCCGGCAATGGCGTCGTTGTCGGTCACTTCAAAATAGTATTCAATTTCATCACCGGCGGCCACATGAACATCAGAAACATCCCAATAATAAAAGAACGGATCCTGGGTGGAGTTCTTTGCAATGTTGATGGATTCGCTGAATGGTTTGTTCCTGTTCTCTGAAGAAGTTGACCCCGAGGAATCCACGGCAGATGATTTCAAAAAATGATAATTGAAGGTGAGTTTTGAAAAACCATAATCGTCTTTGATGATGCCTTTAAAATAAGTTTTCCTGGTGGAAAAGGAATCCTTCTGCGCTTCCACGGCAATGGATGGATAGAGATCAGGAATAACAGAAACCGAATACCGGATCGAATCTTTGCTGTTCAGGAAACGGTTGGAGGTGGTAACGGAATAAGAATCATTCTTTGTAAAACGTTTGCTGAACGCAAAACTGTTTTCATCTGACTTGGCCAGCGACAGGCTTGTATCCTGGAAGTTTAAACGGAGCGCATCCGTGTTTTGTGTATTGAATTTCCAAATGACCTTCGTTCCGGATGGAATCACCAGGTCGCCGGTATTCTGAATTTTTTCATTTTGCTTTCCGAGGTAAGCAGGATATTCCAAACCGATTTCAAAATTCATCAGCACCGGGTTGGGCAACGCTTCCAGCGTATATTCTTTCGAATAAAAACCATCAGCGAACAACCGGAAAGGTGTCGTCTTCTGAACATTTTTGAAAACATGATGGAAGTTTACGGTGTTCTCTTTATCAAGTTTGAATTGGTTGTTATCAATTTCAAGATACGCTTCATGGGGAATTTCATTGCCGGAAATTTTTACATCGAGTTGAAAATCCTGCTGCTGAACCGTCTTCAGCTCTTTGTTTAACACTTCAAAAACAAACGGCGCGGGTTTTTCGAAATAGGTTCCGTGTTCAATCAGCCGTTTGGTGCTTTCCCTGATCAGGCTGGGAGCGGTAAAGAGCAACACCATCAACACAAGAAAAGGAATGAAAGCATAACGAAGGTATTTCCTGTTCTCGTTCAGGTTAATGGCCGAAGTGAAAGGAACAGGTTTCAGTTCACTTACTTTCTGGTTGATGCTGGCTGTAAGAAGTTCGATGTTGGATGTTGGAAATGAACTGTCCTCCTCCTGATTCCTGGTTCCTGATTCCTGGCTCTGCAACTTCAGTTGCAGTACATTCAGCAACTTGTCTTTTACTTCAGCAAAATGTTCCCCAATGATTTTCGCCGCCTGTTCATGTGAAATGATTTTTCCGATCCGGTACAAATGAATTAACGGGATGACGATGAAATTCCCGACGATGAAAAAGATACCAAGGATGAAAGAATAAAACAACGTGGTACGAAGCCCGGAACTGAAGTGTCCGAAATACTCCAGTGAAGTGATCAGCAGGTAAAAAGCGAGCAGCAACGAGAAAGAATAAATCGCCCCACGAATCAACTGGTTCTTGTAATACTTGCGTATAAAAGCATCCAGTTTCTCAATGAGCAGTTGGTAATTATCTTTCATGGCGTTGATTACGAATACGAATCAGTACGAATATACGAATGGGGAAGAAAACGGTTGACTTCTATTGGCAAAGGTAAGGATTGAACGGGTTCTGAGATTATTTATTATGTTAGGAAAAGCTTAAGAAGCTCCGTGTTCCTTGTGACACTACCGTGAATATTTTTTTTAACTGCTGCAAACATATGAGAAATGGAGGATGTAGAGGGGAATGCATTAGTCTCATTACAACTTCCTGAATCTTCCGAAAACGCCCAGCGGAAGTTTATGTCCCGACGTCGCATGAAGATAGAGTTCACCGGTATTTACTTCCGGAATTCCGGAAAGCAAATTCTCAATGATGAGCGAAGAAAATCCGAGCGAGTACGTGTTGAGAATGAGAAAACACTGCTGATCATCGAGCAGGGTTAATACATGCTTCATCATTTCATTGATGTGGTCTTCGAGTTTCCATTTTTCTCCTGCCGATCCATGTCCGTATGCCGGAGGATCAAGGATGATTCCGCTGTATTTTTTTCCGCGCTTCACTTCCCGTTTTACAAATGTCAATGCATCCTCCACGATCCAACGGATGTCCTTCAGCCCGGAAAGTTCCATGTTTTCTTTCGACCACGTGACCACCTGCTTGATGGAATCAAGATGGGTGATGTCGGCTCCTGCCGCTTTTGCCGCCAGCGAAGCTCCTCCGGTGTACGCAAAAAGGTTGAGGACTTTGGGCTGTTCTGCCTTCATCAGGCGAACACTTTCAGAAATGTAATCCCAGTTCACGGCCTGCTCCGGAAAAATACCGACATGTTTGAAAGCAGTAAGTGCCAGCCGGAATTTTAATATGTGAATTTTATTGGCCGTTTCTATGTCGTTTGCCGGATGTTCTCTGTTGCCGGATTCCTCTTGACTCTTGACTCTTGACTCTTGACTTTCATTCATCAACGGGTATTCAATCACCCAACGATCCGGCATGTCCTTCAGTTTTTTCCAGTCGCCGGATGAACTTGATCCCGGAACGAACCTCACATGAGCCGTCTTTTCCCATTCTCTTTCAGAAAGTTTTTTATCCCAGACAGCCTGCGGC
This sequence comes from Bacteroidota bacterium, assembly GCA_026391945.1. GTDB lineage: Bacteria > Bacteroidota > Bacteroidia > AKYH767-A > 2013-40CM-41-45 > JAPLDA01. The sequence goes on from JAPLDA010000020.1 coordinate 26,959, forward strand.
TCAGGTCGTATGGTGATGTATTTACCGAAACGTTCCAGTTTTTCGAACTCGCCGCAATCGATGAGTTCGTAATCGGGAAAGTGGGTTGGGGTGAGCAGTTCCATGGGGCGAAAGTAATGATTTGATGTTGGAAGACGGAGGATGGAATTCACCAATTAATTTTTTTAAACAAGTTCATTATCTTCAAAATCATTTCTATCTTTATCCTGTCATTAAAATCCAGAAATCATGTCAACTGAAAACACAAACGCGGTAATGAGTGTAGAATCATTACAAATGAAGGTGGAAAACCAGCAGAATATGATCAAACAACTTTCCACCGAGAACGAAGAACTGTATCACCAATTCAATCATCTGATGATCAGAAATAACAAGCTGCTTAAACGGATTGATGACTTGCAGGGAATCATTGATGATCTGCACATCAGAATTGAAGAGTTGCAATTGATCAATGGAAACATGCTGAAAATTAATGACAGGATAAAAGCCGGAAAAGATCATGTACTTTCCGGTAATGATAGTATTCTTTCGTCCTGCGATGCTTTTGAAAAACAAAATGACGATATAAAATACCGGGATGAATTCAAAAGCGTGTTTACTCAGTGGAAAAATTATCCCGGCCAGGATGGCAAGAACGAACCCAACCTTCGCAAGCAGGCGCAGATGCTGGTCCATATTTACCATCACAAAACCCTTCGCGCCGCTGACTTATTTAACCTCACAGGAGTTGGCGGAGTAACCGGCGCCCGTTATGTTGCCACTTTGAAAAAATTCGGTCTCATCAGTTATACCGGTGCCCGTAAAAAAGGATGGTATGAAATGACAAAAAAAGGAATTGAGTTCGTTGATCATTCCAATGAAAATCCGCTACCGGTGAACCCAATATCTTATGCGGGGAACCCGGCCGGCGCTGTTTTACCATCCGTCGAGTTACAGGGAATTCCCGTGAGAGAAGATGTAAAAGAATTGCTTGCCTCCCAGTTCGATCACGCCGACCTTTAATGCCATTACTCAATATAAAATAATCCAATCCGCATTGGCGGAAGCATTATGCCGATGGAGTGGCTGTATAAGAGAATTTTTCCTGTGAAATGATTTGTTCCCGAAGGAGTAAAATCTCCTCATTTTGATTTAGTGATTCTATCCTGAATCGTGTAAGTTTGCATTCAATTTTTAAAAATGGAAAAAAGAACCCGGACACGTTTTGCTCCCAGTCCTACCGGCCCGTTGCACATGGGCGGTGTGCGCACGGCTTTGTATGCCTATCTTTTTGCGAAACAAAAAGGCGGCGACTTTCTTCTACGCATAGAAGATACTGATCAGAACCGTTTCGTTCCCGGGGCGGAAGAATACATCATCGAAGCACTTCACTGGTGCGGAATTAAGATTGACGAAGGAGTTTCCGCCGGCGGAAAATTTTCTCCGTACCGCCAGAGTGAGCGGAAAGAAATGTACAGGAAGTATGCGGAGCAACTGGTTGAAAGCGGGCATGCGTATTACGCATTTGATGCTTCTGCAGAACTCGACACCGCAAGAAAACTGGCGGAGGCAGCGGGGAAAACATTTTCCTATGATTCATCTTCGCGGATGAACATGAAAAATTCGTTATCCCTTCCGAAGAATGAAACCAGCCGGTTGATTTCAGAAAACACTCCTCATGTCATCCGCCTCAACGTTCCGGTGAATGAAGAAATCAGGTTCACTGATTTGGTTCGTGGTGAAGTTGTTTTTCATTCAAACCTGGTAGACGATAAAGTATTATTGAAGAGCGACGGCATGCCAACCTATCATCTTGCACACATTGTGGATGATGTGCTGATGGAAATTACCCATGCCATCCGCGGTGAAGAATGGCTTCCATCGGCGCCTGCACATATTCTTATTTATGATTTTCTTGGATGGAAGGAACAGATGCCTCACTATGCACACCTTCCTTTGCTTTTAAAACCGGATGGGAATGGAAAACTTAGTAAACGCGATGGCGACCGTTTGGGATTTCCTGTTTTCCCGTTGGAGTGGAAGGATCCGGCAACAGGTGAAATTTCTTCCGGTTACCGCGAAAGAGGTTATTATCCCGAAGCATTCGTGAACATGCTGGCGTTTCTCGGATGGAACCCGGGAACCGAACAGGAAATTTTTTCGATGGATGAACTGATACGGAATTTTTCTTTTCACCATGTCCACAAAGCCGGGGCACGCTTCGATCCTGAAAAAACAAAATGGTTCAACCAGCAATACCTGCATAAAAAAAGTGATGAGGAACTGGCAAAGGAATTTTTGCCGGTGGTTGAAAGGGAACTTAACAGTCCGCAGTCCGCAGTTTGCAGTCCGCAGTTTGTTCAGCGCATTTGCGGACTGGTAAAAGAGAAGGCAACGTTTGTAAGCGAGTTCTGGAATCTTTCTTCTTATCTTTTCATTGCTCCATCTGAATATGAACAGGACGTGATTACTAAAAAGTGGAATGAAAATTCTTCCAAGTTCTTTAATGGTTTCATTGAGAACCTGCAGGCGCTAACGGGTTTTACAAGAGATGACATTGATAAAACAATTAAGCAAACGGCTGCTGATACAGGAATCAAACCTGGGGAAATCATGCAACTGCTTCGTGTGCTCATCAGCGGAAGAGGAAGCGGAGTAGATTTACTTGGTATGATGGCGTTGCTTGGCCACGATGAAGTGTGCAGCCGGCTGGAGAGAGGATTGTTAAACGTGAAAGAAAAGGTTCAATAAAGTGTTTATGTGTTGAAGTGCGTAAGTGCCGGAGTGTTGAAGAGAGCCTTTACTAAAACACTTGCGTACTCAAACACCCAAACACTTATTTACTTAAACACTCAAAAAAAATGTCAATAGAAAAAGGACAGAATTTTTTAGAAGAAATTGTCGCTGAAGACGTGAAGAACAAAAAGCACGGAGGAAGAGTGCTTACCCGCTTTCCTCCCGAGCCGAACGGATACCTTCACATCGGGCATGCGAAATCAATCTGCCTCAACTTCGGATTGGCCAACCAGTTCGGTGGGAAAACCAATCTCCGCTTTGACGACACCAACCCGGAAACAGAAGAAACGGAATATGTGGATAGCATCAAAGAAGACATCCGCTGGCTTGGTTTCAACTGGGCGAATGAATTTTATGCTTCTGATTATTTCGACCAGATTTATGAATTCGCTGTTGCGCTGATAAAAAAAGGTCTGGCTTATGTGGACGATTCATCAGCAGAAGAAATTGCTTCGATGAAAGGAACACCGACGGAGCCGGGGAAAAATTCTCCATACAGGGAAAGAAGCATCGAAGAAAACCTCGACCTCTTCGAACGCATGCGCAAAGGAGAATTCAAAGACGGTGAAAAAGTGTTGCGCGCAAAAGTCGACATGGCCTCCCCGAACATGCATCTCCGCGATCCGCTGATGTACCGGATCAAACACGTTCCGCATCATCGCACCAAAGACAAATGGTGCATTTACCCGATGTATGATTTTGCGCACGGCCAGAGCGATTCCATTGAGAACATCACTCATTCCATCTGTACACTGGAGTTCGAAGTGCATCGTCCGCTCTATGAATGGTTCATCGAGAAGCTCGGAATTTTTCCAAGCCATCAATATGAATTTGCAAGAGGCAACCTTACCTACACGGTCATGAGCAAAAGAAAGTTGCTCCAGCTGGTAAAAGAAAATCACGTAAGCGGCTGGGATGATCCGCGGATGCCGACCATCTGCGGGTTCAGGAGAAGAGGATATACACCGGAAAGCATCCGCAACTTCTGGGAGATGATCGGTATTGCGAGAAGAGAAAACATCATCGATGTGGGCGTGCTTGAATACTGTGTGCGTGAAGACCTGAACAAAAGAGCCAACCGGGCTATGGTGGTAATGGATCCGTTGAAACTCATCATCACGAATTTCCCGGAAGGAAAAACAGAAATACTCCCGGCAGAAAATAATCCGGAGGCGGAAGACAAAGGAGGATACCGGGAACTTCCGTTCAGCCGCGAACTCTGGATTGAACGGGAAGATTTTATGGAGCATGCAGAAAAAGGATTTCACCGGCTTGCCCCGGGTTTAATGGTACGTTTGAAACATGCCTTCATTGTGAAATGCGAATCATTCGAAAAAAATAGTGATGGTTCCATTCGCGAAATTCACTGTACGTATGTTCCGGAAAGTCGCAGCGGACAAGACGCCAGCGGCATTAAAACCAAGGGTGTGATCCATTGGGTGGATGCGGCCGATTGCATTTCCGTGGAGGTGAGAAATTACGACCGTCTATTTAAAGCAGAAGATCCTTCCAATGAAGACGGAGATTTCAAAGACTACCTCAATCCGCACAGCCTGGAAATAATTAAAGAAGCAAAGGCAGAACCTTCATTACGGAATTCAAAACCGGGAGCTCAGTTCCAGTTTATGCGAAAGGGATATTACTGCGTTGACAAAGAATCAACAGAAGGGAAAATTATTTTCAACCGGACCGTTACACTCAAAGACAGTTGGTCGAAAGAACAGCAGAAGGGAAAGTTGACAGAATCAATTTAATCAAATTCAGGATGTGGAGATTTTTGGATTCAGGGCTCCTAAAAAAATCCGGAAATCTCAAAATCCTTTAATCCCAAATCAAAATATATGGGGATCATACAGGTTACAGGAATCAGGTGTTATGCCTATCATGGCTGCAATCAGGAAGAAGCCACCATCGGTGGTTCTTACATTGTTGATGTAAACATCGAAACGGATTTCGATGAAGCGGCTTTAACGGATGACTTATCCAAAACGGTTGACTATGTTGAGGTTTCTGAAATTGTGAAACAGGAGATGGCCATTCGGTCGAAACTCATTGAACATGCGGCACAGAGAATCTGCAATCATCTTCTGAAAAGCATTCAACGGATTCAAAAAGTGGAAGTCAGGTTAACGAAACTGAGTCCGCCTATCAACGGTGATGTTGAGAAAGTTACGGTCAAAATTGCAGGAACGAGGTAATGTTCAGCGGTAATTTGCCGTAACACAAGTTCATTATTTCAGTAAAGAGGTAACAAATAACTTTTTATATTTGCACTCCCAAAAAGGTCCTGTGGCCGAGTGGTTAGGCAGAGGTCTGCAAAACCTTGTACAGCGGTTCAAATCCGCTCGGGACCTCAACCAAGAACGCCAGTCCATCGCGGATTGGCGTTTTTCTTTCCATTCCGCTTCTGCGCTTTAAAAACCGGTGTCATTTCCGCCCCCTTCCGCGCCCTTCTGCGCAAAAATGTTTCAGTAATGTTTCAGTAAATGCCAATGTTTCAGTCGGGGGTCGCAAGTCAGGATTTTTATCTGGGGGAAAATTAGAAAGGTGATCGTTCGTGGGAGGTATTTTTATCCATCATTGACCATCTGTTTTTCATAACAATCTTTTATTGAAATTTGAAACCAATTATGTTTAACCATTTTGATTTTAACAAATGAACAAATATCTAACGATACTTTTATTCGGACAGCTTTGGGGTTGTTCACAACCGACAACAAAACCACAGCCATCAACATCTAATCCTGATAGTTTAGCGACACAACTTGAAGAGTTAAGAGAAAAGTATCGTCCCGGACTTGGAGAAATTATGGGAGGCATACAAACTCATCATGCTAAACTTTGGTTTGCAGGAATAAACAACAACTGGAAACTTGCGGACTATGAAATTGCTGAAATTAAAGAACGAATTGAAGAAGCGGCAGAGATCGAAACCAACCGACCTGAGGTAAAAACCATTTCAATGATTTATCCTGCCATAGACAGCGTTGCAAATTCAATCAGGCAACAAAACCTTGCAGCATTCAAAAATAATTTTCAAGTGCTCACAAACACTTGCAACACTTGCCATGTTGCAAATCACTTTGAATTTAACGTAATTACTATCCCAACCGCACCTCCTGTATATAACCAGGACTTTAAAGCACAAGTAAAATGAAAAACAAATTTCTTCAAACATCGGATGCCGGATATTTAATCCTTGTTCGCTTGATGACAGGATTCGTTTTTTTATCCGAAGGAATCCAAAAGTTTTTGTCTGCTGATGCTTTAGGTGTTGGCCGATTCCTTAAAATCGGTATTCCGTATCCTGAATTTTCTGCGCCTTTTGTAGGTATTATTGAAATAGTGGCGGGAATATTAATTGTGCTCGGGCTGGTGACACGATTAGCAGCGTTGCTTCTGCTCATTGATATTTCTGTAGCAATCATCACCACCAAAATTCCAATGCTTCACATCAGTTTCTGGACTTTTGCGCACGAGGCCCGGACAGATTTCTGTATGTTCATCGGTACAATATTGTTGTTAATTTCCGGTGGTGGAAAATGGTCAGCCGACAAACGATTAACGAAATGACAGAGCCATTAAATCAAAGAACTAAACTTAAAGAGTTAGCGGGAATCTTTCTAAAATTGGGAACTGTTTCTTTTGGCGGGCCAGCGGCACACATAGCCATGATGGAAAAAGAGGTCGTAAGGAAACGACAATGGATGACCCACGAACATTTCCTTGATCTAATCGGGGCAACAAATTTAATTCCGGGACCCAACTCTACCGAAATGGCAATCCATTGCGGATACCAGCGTGCAGGGCGAATGGGTCTCTGGCTTGCAGGATTTAGTTTCATCTTACCTGCTGTTCTAATTACAACAATATTTGCATGGTTCTACAAACAATACGGAGCATTGCCTGCTGTTGAACCATTCTTCTATGGGATCAAACCTGCGGTGATTGCAATCATTCTTGATGCTGTTTTTAAGTTCGGAAAAAAAGCATTGAAAAATTGGCAACTCAGTATAATTGGAATTGCTGTAGTTACGGGAGCATTATTTGGAGCAAGTGAAATTCTTCTCATTCTGCTTGCAGGAATGGTAGGAATAATTTGTTTATCAGGATTTAAAAAGACAATCAAAGTTTTTTCCCCACTTGTTTTGTTGCAAGTCCCCGTTGCAATTACATCCTATTCTACAACAAAACTTTTTTGGGTATTTCTGAAAATCGGTTCAGTATTGTTTGGAAGCGGTTATGTTTTGTTTGCTTATCTCGATGGTGAGTTGGTGCAGAAATTACATTGGCTCACTCGACAACAGTTAATAGATGCAGTTGCTGTTGGACAATTTACACCTGGTCCCGTTCTTTCATCCGCAACATTTATCGGTTATCAAATCGCCGGATTTACAGGAGCTATCGTTTCAACTATCGGAATATTTTTGCCTTCCTTCATTTTTGTTTTGTTGCTCAATCCGCTTGTTTCTAAACTTCGCAAATCCAAAGTTGCATCAGCATTTCTTGACAGCGTGAATATTGCGTCCGTTGCGCTTATGCTTGCTGTAACCTTGCAGATGGCACATATCACCCTCATTGACTGGAAAACTTGGGTAATTGCTTTAGTAGGATTTGCCTGTCTGTACGGAATAAAAAATATTAATACGGTTTGGGTAGTTGTTGGCGGTGCGGGTCTTGGATATTTATTTCATTTCATTTCACAAATATGATTGCGAAGAAAAACTGACGCAGCTTGGTGGCAACAATTTACCGGGTTAAACAAATTGAGACGAAATTTTAAAAAAAGAAATGCCAGAACTTCTGTTACATTCACATGTAGTCCTGACACTTCTTATTTGGATTTACATCCCGTAATAACCCTAAAACACAGAGGAAAGATTCGGGATATCTACCACAAACTAAACTTGACCTTCAATCTTCATTTTGCTGATTGTAAAAAGTCAACAATCTTTCTTGTTTCATCGGCAGTAATGTGAGCTCTCATGCGCATGTGTGTCCCAATTACATCCCATTGCTCTCTTGTATAGTAAGAACCATTAGGAGCATTGTGACATCTTCCGCAGTTTTCGGACCAGAGTTCCGATCCTCCTTTTGCAGCTACCTCCTGGGTTGCTTTGCATCCATTAATCAGCAAACTCGTTGCACTGACCACTACTCCAATTGTAATTATTAGCAGATATTTTTTCATAGTTTTTTCCTTTCGATTTATAGTTTGAAATTTATAGTTTCTTAGAATCCCATTGCCATGGATAACAGGTAACGGGTAGGTGCATTCGTTGAACTGCCAACATCAGGATGGTTGACATCTTGCTCATAAGAAACTTTTATTACAGCATTCCATGCTATCCAATAATCAAGTGCAATGGCGAGTTGTGTCTTGTCTACACCCCATTTAGCACCCTTTGGATTATCAAGAGCACCATAGCGTCCGGCTAATTCAAACCTGCGAAGAACTTTGTTTGAGACTTGTGTGGGACGATATGAAAGTTGTGCAAACCATGCACTTACTTTGTTGTCGAAAGTATAAGTAGTAGTATCAGTCAAGGCGTAGTCAACTTTATCAACATTTCGTCCAGCATATTGTGAGCGAAAAACGATACTTCCTTTAATTGCTTCAATGTCCTTGTTGTAACATAAATCTGCACCGAAGTATGTTGCTCCTATGTTATTGTATTTATTAAAAGCTGTGCTTTTTCCTGTTCCATCGTCATCTCCGACTTTTGAAGTCTGTCCTGAAACACCGATTTCCAATGATGAATTAGATAAAGGAAGAAATCCAATACGCCCTCCAATGGCTTTGTTCATGTTATTATCTGTAATGCCTTCCCATTGCAATTGTCCTGCATGACTGCCTTCTTCAGCATTTTCTTCAAACAGAAGTCTTGGACCGCTTGTTATATCAATGCTGTAATTCATCTTAGCTGATCCACATGGAATAGCTCCCCGTAGGTTAAAGCCAAGGTCTGTCCCAGATTCAATACCGAGGCCACTTTGTGCTCCGATCCCAAGAGGGCGGCTCACCATTTTATTCGTGATGCGTTGATGATGCCAGTCTTCAAAAATCCCCATTGTTGAGAAAAAAGTTCCAGCTCTCAGAATCATGTAATCGTTGATGATATATCCGAAGTTGCAGTATTCAAGCTCCACTTCCAGACCCTCACCAACGGCATATCCAGTGGGATGCGGATTACGATTTTGAAATTCTACTTCACCTTCAAAAATCATTTTCTCATTGAGTTTCCAAAGAAAAACGGGATTAACTCCCATGTTCGTAAAAGTGAATTGCTGTGCCCCTGTTATAGAATTCTTCTGGTACTTTAATCCCATATATGCGTCACCGCTTAATAAAAATTTCAAGCCTGGCATCTTTGTCTCATCCTGGGCTTTTGCTTTCGGAATTCCTACAGCAATGCAAAGGATGATAAAGCATAATGCTGTAAGATTTTGTTTAAGTGTTCTCATTGTGTTATATCTTTTAGGGTTAGTAATAAATGAATGATTTCATTGTATCTGAAACTATTTCTTTTTTTCTCCAAGGGTACGTATGTAGTTCACCACCTCCCAGCGTTCATTATCAGAAAGTTTTGCACCAAACGAAGGCATTGGTTTTCTTCCATCGGTAATTTTCCAATAAATCTCTCCATCTGTCTCACTCTTAAACTCTTCCTTTGTAAAATCGCCACATGAAATATCGATGTTGGCCGATTTAGGTCCGTCTCCTTTTCCTTTGGTTCCATGGCAAGATTTGCATTGCTTCGTATAAATCTCCTTTCCATCTGCAAGATTTTCATTATTTACAGTCACTGGATTCTTTTCTTTTTTGGCGGTCTCAGGTGCATCCCATTTTTTATTTTGTTGAGCCAAGGCAGCAACTGCTATAAAGCATATTGTAATCAGTGGCAAAACAATTTTTTTATTGAATTTATTTTCTAATTTCATAATGCTTTTTGTTTATTCAGTTAATTAATAATATTTGACGCCCTAAAATTCGTTTCTCTATGAAGTTGTCGATATGATATTACTCATGTTTATACTCTGACTTTAGTCAGGACTTAGTCTGTCGGAGTTTGTGAACTGAATAGAATTCAATAAATTGGGATGGCCTTATCGAAGTGGTTATATTAACATTCAATTAAATATTTTTAATGAACTCAAAAATGTTCTGCAACTCTTCTCTCACATGATAGGCTGTTGCCGCCCATGACCA
>JAPLDA010000110.1 GCA_026391945.1 Bacteroidota bacterium
CCCCCTCCCAATCCCAAAGGTTCCGAATACTACACCAAAGATAACAGAAGTTTCGATTTCATGTAGCGTGCGGATACCTTAAGCCATCGGCAGTTTATTTTTGCAGCAGCACTTTTTCCAACTCCTTTACCTTCGCCGTCCAGTCGAAATTGTTTTTTACAAACCGGAAAGCGTTCTCGGCTGTTTGGTCGTAGAGTACATGGTCGTTCAACAGGAGAACTATTTTTTCGGCATATTGTGAGGGAGAATCGGCTATGAAAACGCAATCGCTCGCCGGCGCATTGATGGCATTGTTGGCAAGCGTAGAAACCACGCACGGAATTTTCATCGCCATCGCCTGCAGGATCTTGTTCTGCAAACCAATGCTGATGAGCATCGGAGCCAGATGAATTTTCGATTGGGAAAAATATCCGCGCATGTCATCCACCCATCCCGTCACTTCAATATGCTCACTTTGGAGTTTTAGAATTTCATTCGCTGGCGTGGCGCCTGCAATCACTAAATTGATTTCCGGGTTTTGTTTCCAAAGCAACGGCATGATTTCATTGGCGATAAACAAGGCGCTCTCTACGTTCGGAGGATACGCCATGTTGCCGGCAAAAATCAAATCGTAATTCTTCTCACTTTTAACAGGACGATAAAAATCCATGTCCACGCCGTTCGGTATCACGTGAATCTTTTCATGATCCGGGTGAGGAATTAATTTTTTATCCTGTTCCGAAATAATGGTATGATGTTCAAACCTGTCAAAAATATTTCGTTCATACTTCAGCATCCGCTTCCACTCCATCCTCACCGCTGTCTTTTTCGGAAATGCTGATCGCTGCGAAAGCCGCTCCAGCCCTTTGCTGAAGGCGTCCATGTAATCTAAGGTCTTGGGTATTCCTTCCACATCCTTTACATATTCCGCCATGCGCACCAGCTGGCAAAAAATCGCATCGGGTTTTTCAACACGAATGACTTCTCCGATTTTCGTTTTAAATTTTTCAGAATAAAAATATCCAACCTGGAAAGGAAGACGACTGAAAAAAGTGACGAACAGGTTCCTGATCACATTCGCCAAACTGATGTGATGAACCAGGATCCTCCTGCAAAACGGTTTGAGCTGATCAAAATGTTCCGGTAAAACCACCTGGTCGCTCACAGAAACGAGAATCACCTCGTGATTCCTGCTCAGCTCTTTCAACTGGTGAAAGGCACGGAGTTTATCGCCTTTTTCCAAAGGATACGGAAACCTGGATGTGAGAAATAATATTTTCATTCTTACGTACGACTTTTCCTTCCGGAAAAGAAAGCAATAAAAATCAACGTGATTTCTGCAAAGATCGAAAAGTATCTGAATTTATCACACGATGTTTCTTCAGGGTAGTGACGCCGTTTGATTTATTTCGCGCAAAGACGCTAAGGCGCAAAGATTTCTTCGCGTTGCGACTTAACGTGATTCATTTTGACAATTTTATTCAACCTGAGACACTACCTTCTTCTGTAGTGCTTTATTTTGAAACATGGGTATGAATCAACGGATACAGTCGCCATTCGTATTTTCGTACCTATTCGTAATTCGTAGACTCGTATTCGTTGGCATCCCTTTACAAGATGTACGAATTTGCTGACCCGGTTGCTGATTTTCCCGTGAATGATCGTACATTTGAAAATCAAAAATCCCTCTTTGTGAAGTTGAGTAAGTTTTTATTACCGGTAGTTGTTTATGCCCTGTCGGCCTTCTGCTTTGAAGCATCCTTCGGGCAGAAAGTCGGGCTGGTGCTGAGCGGTGGCGGCGCACGCGGCCTGGCACACATCGGCGTGATCAAGGCGCTTGAAGACAATCACATTCCCATTGATTTCATTGCCGGAACATCTGCCGGTGCGATCGTGGGTTGCATGTATGCGCAAGGGTATTCCCCGCAGCAGATGGACTCGATTGTAAACACCGACGATTTCCTGAGCTGGGCAACGGGAGTACTGGACGAAAATTATTCTTACTACTTCCGGAAAAAAGAAGACAATGCTTCCTGGATGACAATTAAATTTTCACTGGACTCGGTGATCCAGACCACTCTTCCGACCAACCTCGTGAATTCCATCCCGATTGATTTTGCGCTGATGGAAAACACCGCCGGCGTAATCGCCAAAGCAAAGTACAATTTTGATTCGCTCTTCGTTCCCTTCCGCTGTGTGGCTGCTGATATTGAAAACAAGCAGACCATCATTTTCCGGAACGGTGACCTGGCGCAGGCTGTACGGGCTTCAGCAGCGTTTCCCTTTTATTTCAAACCCATCATCTTCGACAACAAAATCCTGTACGACGGCGGCATGTACAATAATTTCCCTGCTGATGTGATGCTGAAAGATTTTCAGCCTGACATCATCATCGGCGTGAATGCTTCCGGGAAAAATACGCCGACGACAGAGGGAAACATCATTTCGCAGATCAGGACGATGATGACTACTCCTACAAATTTTTCAGTGCTGTGTGAAAACGGAATCCTGGTGGAACCTTATACCGATCAATTTGGTTTATTTGATTTCAGTAAGATCCCCAGCATCATCAACGAAGGGTACAGAACCACTCTTCTGAAAATGACCGACATCAAAGCGAATATCCAGAGACGTTCTGATCCGTTTGCACTCGAGGAAAAAAGAAAATCTTTCCTCTCCGGAACACCGAAGGTGATGGTCGACAACATCGGGATCACCGGCATCAATTCCAAACAATCGGAATATGTCAAAAAAATTCTGAAGCCAGGGAACAGTCCGGTTGAATTGAAACACCTGAAGGCATCATACTTTCAGCTCGTTGCGGATCAGAATGTAAAATCGATTTACCCGATACTCAGGTTTAATGAAGCCACCGGGTATTATGATCTGAATCTCCGGATCACCAGGGAAAAAGACCTGATCACACAATTCGGCGGCAACCTTGCATCACGGCCGGTGAGTGAAGCGTTTGTTGCTGCTCAGTATAATGTCTGGACAAAACACTCGTATAGTTTCAACACCAATTTTTATTTCGGAAAATTATATACATCCGGGCAGGTGAAAATCAGGATGGATGCACCTTCCAACCCGCCGTATTACCTTGAGGCGGAAGCGACCATCAACCAGTATGATTTTTACAAAAGCAGCAACGCCATTTTTACGGATCAGAAACCCAGTTACATTTTAACTTCCGATTATAATTTTGGTTTGAACTTCGGATTGCCGGCGCGCAACAAAGGAAAGTTTGTCCTGAGTATGGATTATGTTAGGCTGGTGGATGATTATTACCAGACACAGAATTTTCTCCAGAAGGATACGGCTGACGAATCCCTCTATGACGGGTTTACGGCCTCCCTGCTCTTTGAACGGAATACATTAAACCGGAAACAATTCGCCAACCAGGGAACTTTTCTCAGCATGAAACTCAGGTATGTTGCCGGCAATGAATACACGATTCCGGGATCCACTTCCATCGACCGGAACCAATCGGAACAATACCGGCAGTGGTTCCAGTTCAAACTGGTGTATGATAATTATTACAAACGCAGAGGCCGGTTAAAGCTTGGTTTCTATAGTGAAGATGTGATTTCCAACCAGCCGTTCTTCGCCAATTATACTTCAACACTTTTATCAGCTCCTTCTTTTGAACCTCTCCTGGAAACGAAGACATTGTTTCTTCCCAACTTTCATGCGTACAATTATATCGGAGCCGGATCACGAAACGTAATCATGATACGGCAGAATCTCGATTTCAGGATAGAAGGATATGTGTTCCAGCCTATCCGTGAAATCCTTTCCACACCCGACCTGAAAGCCGCATACAGCGTGCGTTTCCTGAAACGGTATTTCATCGCCTCCGGCGGTGCCGTGTTCCACAGCCCGTTAGGGCCGGTGAGTATGTTCGTGAATTATTATGACGACAGGAAAAATCCGTTTTCATTTCTCTTCCATATCGGGTTTATCATTTTCAACAAAGGAGCGCTCAACTGATGAATTGTATTCCGATTATTCAATAACACAAACAGAAAAAAATGAAAATCCTGATGATGCTCAGCATGATGTTGTTAACCGATCCGTCAACCCTATATGAATTCAAGCCCGCCGATATCAATGGAAAACCTTTCGACATCAGCCAGTACAAAGGCAAAAAAATCCTGGTGGTGAATGTCGCTTCCGAGTGCGGATTCACTCCACAATACGAAGGACTTGAACAGCTGTATGAAAAATACAAAGACCGTTTGATGATCATCGGCTTCCCGGCGAATGATTTCGGACAGCAGGAACCCGGCTCCAACAGCGAGATTCAGGCCTTCTGCAAAAAAAATTACGGCGTTACATTTCAGATGATGAGCAAGGTATCGGTAAAAGGAAGCGACATCGATCCATTGTTCAAATGGATGACCAATTTGCCAAATCCTGATTTTACCGGTGACATCAAATGGAATTTTGAAAAGTTTTTATTCGATGAAAACGGAAACCTCGTTCATCGCTTTCGTTCCAAAGTGGAACCCATGAATGATGCGGTTAAAAATGCCATTGAAGGGAAATGAGGTCATCGACCACTGACGACAAATCAAGGAGGATTGTCAACTTCTCACCCCGGCTTTTGACTTTCGACTTTTGACTTTTAACTTAATCTTTATATCCTTCCTTATGTACACTTTTCACCGCCCTACCCGACGGATCATTTGCATTTTGAAAAGCCACATCCCAGGCGAGCGCTTCCGGTGTGCTGCAGGCAACTGATTTCACAGATGGTACGCAGGCCGCAGCAGAATCGGATGGAAAATGTTCATGAAAAATACTGCGGTAATGATATTCTTCCTTCGACATCGGAGGATGAATAGGAAAGCGGAATTTAGCATTCGCCAGTTGTTCGTCCGATATTTTTTCAGCGGCAACCACTTTCAGGGTATCAATCCAGCTGTAGCCTACACCGTCAGAAAATTGTTCCTTCTGTCTCCATGCAATACTCTCCGGTAAATAATCTTCAAATGCTTTTCTTAAAATCCACTTTTCCATTTTTCCGTTGCCAGCCATTTTATCTTTCGGATTTAAACGCATGGCAACATCCATGAATTCTTTATCGAGAAAAGGAACACGTCCTTCAATACCCCATGCAGCAAGCGACTTATTTGCTCTCAGGCAATCATACAAATGAAGCTTGCTTAACTTCCTGACGGTTTCCTCATGAAACGATTTTGCATCAGGAGCTTTGTGAAAATAGAGATAGCCACCGAACAATTCATCGGAACCTTCACCGGATAAAACCATTTTTATTCCCATGGATTTGATGACTCTTCCCAAAAGATACATCGGCGTGGAAGCCCGTATCGTAGTCACATCGTATGTTTCGAGATGATAGATCACATCACGGATCGCATCCAGTCCTTCCTGGATCGTAAAATTAATTTCATGATGAACCGAGCCGATGTGTTCAGCCACCTTCCTCGCTGCAGCAAGATCGGGTGATCCGATGAGGCCAACGGCAAACGAATGAAGCTGCGGATACCACGCCATCTGCGTGTCTCCCGATTCAATTCTTTTCGCTGCAAATTTTTTGGTGACGGCGGAAATGATGGATGAATCCAATCCGCCGGATAACAGAACGCCATACGGAACATCGCTCATCAGTTGGCGGTGAACAGCATCCTCCAGCGCTTTTCTCAAAACAGACATATCACTCACATTATCCTTCACCGAATCGTATTCCATCCAGTCGCGCTTGTACCAGCTTTTCAATTCACCACCATCCTTACTGAACAAATAATGTCCGGGAAGAAACTCCTGGATTTTGTTGCAGACTCCTTCGAGTGCTTTCAGTTCAGAAGCCACATAAAAATTTCCATATGAATCCCAGCCCATGTACAG
Source organism: Bacteroidota bacterium (assembly GCA_026391945.1). Classification (GTDB taxonomy): domain Bacteria; phylum Bacteroidota; class Bacteroidia; order AKYH767-A; family 2013-40CM-41-45; genus JAPLDA01. The sequence continues at coordinate 5,851 of JAPLDA010000110.1, forward strand.
CGGAATGATTCCCATGTGATCGCGTGCGATGAGGTAGCAATCATTTTCCTTATCGTACAAAGCGAAGGCGAAAATTCCGTTCAGGTCTTCGAGGAAATCAATTCCCTTCTTCCTGTATAAGGCAAGAATCACTTCACAGTCAGAATGAGTTAGAAATTCATAATCACTCATCTGTTTCCGCAATTCCTGGTGGTTGTAAATTTCACCGTTGACGGCAAGAATACAATTTTTGTCTTTGCTGTAAAGTGGCTGACCGCCGCTCTGTGGATCAACAATGGCAAGACGTTCATGGGCAAAGATGACTTTTCCGTCGCTGTAAATGCCTGACCAGTCGGGCCCGCGATGCCTGATTTTTTTCGACATCTCCAGCACCTTGGGTCTGAGTTGCTGTTCACTGATTTTCAAATCAAATACGCCAATGATTCCACACATGATGTTAAGTTAAATATAAAAACTAAAAACGAGCAGGCTGAACAATTACATTTCGAATTCGATAAAAAGAAAAATCGCCTTGAAAATTCAAAACGATCTTTCTTTAAATTTTTAAGTCCTAATTTATTTAAGCTTGTGCAGCGGGTCCGCCGAAGTTCATCGGGATACCGATCGCTTCCGTTTGCTTGATGGTTCCGTGAACAGATTCATACTTCTGAATATTGTCCTGCATGGCGGCCAGCAAACGTTTTGCGTGCTGGGGAGTCAACAGGATTCTTGCTTTCACTTTTGCCTTCGGAACACCGGGCATCACTTTCACGAAATCCAATACGAATTCCGAATTGCTGTGCGTGATGATAGCGAGGTTGGAATAAATACCATCCGCGATGTCTTCAGTGAGTTCAATGTTCAACTGGTTGTTTTGATTTTGGTTCTCGCTCATTTCGTGTAGTTCTAAGTATGATTAATAAAACAAAGGTCGCATTTTTTAGGAACTATGGAAGAAAACGAATAAAAAGAAGCTCATTAAAATAGATTTTGTCACATTAAATGTCCAAAGAAATGATCTCGATTTGACTCGAATCCCTTTATTTATACTTTTGGAGTTAAAAAGAAAAGAAGGCGATCCATTTGCGACTTGCTTAGATGTTTTCATAACAGTTATGATACTTACTTAAAAACCATTTTCTGATTTAGCATTGCTTTTTAAATAATTTTTGCAACTTTTCCAAAGTTTTCCACTTTGGAAAAGATTGTCAGAACAAATCCAATTCTACCACAATGATTCCGCTCGAACCAGACCACACCTATCACATCTACAACCGGGCAAACGGAAGCGAACAAATCTTTGTCAACGATGGCAATTATCAATTCTTTCTTGAAAAATATAAATTATTTATCTCGCCTGTTGTTGACACATTTTCCTACTGCCTCATGCCAAATCATTTTCATTTTGTTGTCAGGATAAAAGATGAAAAGGAAGCGGAGGCTGGCTTTCCGGAAGGCAAACCTTTTCCAAAGTTTAAAACTTTGGAAAAGATTTCAGGCTATGAAAAATTTATCAGCAAACGTTTTTCAAATTTTTTCAGTTCATATTCCCAGGCATTCAATAAGCAACAGTCAAGAAAAGGCAGTTTGTTTATGAAAAATTTTAAACGCAAAATAGTGACCGATGAAAAGTACTTAACCAAATTGGTTCATTACATTCACTACAATCCATTGGAAGCCGGTTTGTGTTCATCCCTGCATGACTGGAAATATTCTTCTTATAATGCTTTACTCTCAGACCACAAACAAACCTTACTTAGAAAAGATGATGTAATAGGTTGGTTCGGAGATAAAGAAAATTTTATTTATTGCCATCGCTATCCTCCAAAACTTACAGGCATTGAATAAATGACCAACCTTTTCCAAAGTTTAAAACTTTGGAAAAGTCGGCGCTGAAAGCAAATCTCCAAGTGCTCAATCTGCCTTTCTGTATTTATTCACATCACATCCAGCTATCCTGAATTCCTTACCCTCTTTGATCAGAACATGCCCGAATTGTTTTAAGGTATCCGGAAACGAATTCATCCAGTCGAAACGGAAAACATACAGGTTGGGCTGAGCAAAAACTTCGTCAACCAATTTGACATTCCTCACCAACTCCTGGTCATGAGGAGTGGCTTTGATCATTCCAGGATCAGGAACTGCTGCGATATAAGAATGCCAGTACTCAGCAATGATACCGATACGGCCCAGCGATTTCAATTCACTGAAAACTTCGGCCTGTGACCGTAATGTTTTAGGCCAGGCATACTTCATATAAAAGGGAGAACTGAGAGAACCGGATAAAACCGTACCGATCATCAGGAAAGTAAAAACTCTTTTTTTGTTTCCGCTGACCTGTATGCTTTCAATGGCCAAAAGAAAAAACATAATAAATGAAATGTAACATCCCATGAAATACCTGGCCGGAGTTCCGTTCAGAAATACCCAACGCGATAAAACAGCGGCGAGGAAAACAAGAATAAAATCTAAAAGAAAAAATACCCGCCACTTCTTCTGATCATTTTTTTCATCACGTACCAGCCTGAACAATGACCGGCCACTCATCAGCAATAAAATCAGCGCTCCGTGCAAAGTGAAACTCATGAAAGCGGAAGGCGACCGGAACAGGAGCAAATCAAAAAACACATCCCTGATTATTACCAATGACTGAACAACTGAATCCGCATCGTTTAATTTCAAATAATCTATTGTCTTGTTGAATGCCTGGCCCTTTGCATAAAAAATAAAACAAGCGCCGGCAACAACGCCGGCACACAGGTAAAACAAAACCAGTTTCCTGTTCAATTTCTTCCTGTCATAGAGAAATAAAATGGTGATGAGAAGAAAGATGGTGATCAAGGCAGAATCAGAAACCCATACGGAGAGGATCAGCAAGAGAACTACGAGAGAGAATGCAAGATGTTTTTTAATCCCGCTGAGACCGGGATCCCGGAGATGTTTCGTATAAATAAAAATGGATAGCCCGATGAGGCAATACTGAATCGCGATCGGGGAAGTATCGAGTTCCATGAATTTCATTGCAGGAAGAAACCATAGCAATGAAAAAACAAAGATGCTGAATTTGGTTTTGAACAATCCTGAAAAACCAATGAACCCTGCGATCAGCAAAAGATAATTGACTGTCGAAACTGCGGCCAGCGGAGAGAAATGAAGGACTTTATAGAATAACAGGGCAAGCATTGGGATCAGGGATCCTCCCCTGTCTTGTCCCCAGAAGTAAAGATCAGATGACCATTGAAAGTCATACGTCATCAGTACGCTGATGGCACCATCGGAATTCAGGATCGGGCTGTGACTTTGCGAGTAGAGAAAAAAAGAAAGAAGGATGATGATGACAACAGCGGCCGTGAAAAGGAATGATCTCATTGGTTAAAAATAAAAAAAAAAA
>JAPLDA010000050.1 GCA_026391945.1 Bacteroidota bacterium
GGATATAAATAGCTTCCGATGAAGAATTAAACAAACCGATGAAACTCTGTTCACTTTTAATCAATTCTTCTTCGGCATGTTTGCGTTCGGTAACATCTCTTTCCAACGACTGTGTCCCGATGATTTCACCATTTTTCACTATGCAGGAAACCCTGGCTTCAATCCATCTTTCAGTACCGTCCTTGCGCATGCCTTTGTACAGGAATTCACTCGGAACCTGTTTGCCTTGTATCCGCTGCTGATGTCTTTCCAGGACTTCCGTGTACGATGCTGGAGAAGTGTAATCTTTCAGATTGAGGTTTTTTAATTCTTCTTTTGAATAGCCGAATATGTTGCTGAATTCATTGTTTACGTAAACGAGGTTGCCGTCCTTGTCGTCCATCACAAGCGCTTCATGGATGTTTTCCACCACGCTGCGGTACCTGGCTTCCCTTTCCGTGATGGCTTCCTCTGTTTTTTTTCGTTCCGTTATATCTCTTACGATTCCCAGGATTCTGCCATCGGCCAGCATTTTTGAATTGATCTCAACCGGGAACAACGAACCGTTTTTCCTGCGTACCGTTCTTGTCATCAGTACATTTTCCCCGCCATTCACGCGGTCTATTTGCAAAGGAGGTTCCTTGTCCAACACAAGGATGATTTCTGAAAGATTCAGTTCCATGATTTCTTCTCTTGTGTAACCCAGCATCTGGCATCCGATGGAATTGGCATCTATCAGGTTCCCGTTCGGGTCACTGATGAATATGCCATCCGATGCCTGTTCAAAGAGTGAACGGAAACGAAGCTCGCTGGACTTGAGTTCTTCTTCCGTTGTTTTTAATTCTGTAATGTCGATCATCGTTCCATTCCAAATGATGTCTCCATCAGGCAATTGATGTGGAATCGAGTTTCCACGGATCCATTTGCAGTTTCCTTCCCGGTCGTTTATTCTGAAAATGTGAAACCACGGCTGCAGAGTTTGAGCTGAAGTCTGAATGGATTGAAACAGGCTGGCCACATCATCTTCATGTACGATCGAAAATGTGACGTGTGAATTTTCATAAATCTCTTTTGGTGTAAGCCCGGAAAGTTCATAAACACCTTCGCTGACAAAAGGGTAAGACATGCTTCCGTCGGCGCTCAGTTTAAACTGGTAAACGATACCCGGGATAGAAGCACTTAATTCCGTTAACTGGTTCGCAACTTTTTTTGTTTCTTCTTCCGCTTTTTTTTGTTTGGTGACATCCCTGAAACTCCATACACGGCCTACAATCTCATTGTTCATCCGTTGCGGCTGGGAATACCTTTCAAAGGTTCGTCCGTCAATCAGTTCGAAAGTATCGAAACTCACTTCATCGGGACTTTCATACAGTTCTTTCACCCGCCTCGAAAAACTTTCAGGATCCTTCAGTTGTTTCAATCCCTGGCGCATGGCGATTTCATCATCGGTTTTTTGAATGACTTCTTCAGAAATATTCCACATTTTCATGAACTGGCTGTTGTAGCCGGTGATCTTGCCATTCCTGCCAACCACGAGGATTCCGTCGTTCGTGGATTCGAGTGTTGCTTTCAGAAGGGAAGAGGAAATTTTTAATTCTTGTTCAGCTTTCTTTTCATCGGTGATGTCGATGGTAATTCCATCAAGCTGTACGAGTTTTCCATCAGCGCCCAAGGTAGGCGTGATGCGCAATTCGAGCCAGCGAGGGATGCCATCGGCACGACGGATCCTGTAATGCACCACGGCCGGCTTCCCTTCATTGATGAACGGGTAGATGCTGTTTACAAGATGTCTGTCTTCCGGCAAAATTACTTCCATCCAGAAATCAGGATTGTTCATGAAGGAGGATTCCGGGTACCCGTATATTTTTTTTGCTCCGGGTGAAACGTACAGCATTTCATGTTTCTCGATGTTGATCCCCCAGAACGAATGTTCAAGCGATTCAAAAATATTTTTCAGTTGATGGGAAGTCTTCGATAATTCATCCTGGGTTTTGTTCCGTTCAGTCACATCACGTGCGATGACCAGGATCCTGTTATCCGACATTTTTTTTACATTCGCTTCCACGTCAATAACAGTTCCGTTCCTCCTCACCATTTTCCTGTTGCTGAAAACATGCTGGCCTGCGAGGAGTTTTTCGAACACGATCGGCTGGCGTTCCAATTGGTCCTTGTCTATGATGTCAGTAACATTCATGTTGAGTAATTCTTCCCGCGAATACCCGAACATGTTGCACAGGCTCAGGTTCATGTCTTTGATCACTCCGTTGAAGTCTGTCACGAAAATGGCATCCGATGCCTGTTCAAAAAAGGAACGGTACTGCTGTTCACTCAGCAGCAACTCCTGTTCAATTTTTTTCTTTTCAGTAACGTCTCTCGTCACGGCCAGTAAAGCAATGATGTTCCCATCGGCATTCTTCAACGGAACAGCATGGGTTTCCATGAACCGCTTTTTTCCTTTCAGCCCGGTAATTGAAAACTCCATTTGCCGTGATTGGCCGTTAAAAATATCACCAGTCATCTCCGCGAAATCATTCCGGTAAGGTTCATCAACGAGGCTGTACACCGACATGCCTTTCACCTGTTCAAACGAGTCGGCTTCGATCATGTGCAGCCCGGCGGGATTCATCTTCAGCAGTTCACCTTTTTCATTCAGGAGTTTAACACACTCCGGTTCGTTGTTGATAATCTCGCGGAGCCGGATTTCACTTTCAATGAGAGCCCGCTCAGAATTTTTTCGATCGGTGATGTCATGAAAATTTGAAACGAAGCCGCGAATCTGATCCTGGTGAAGCAGGTTGGTAATCGTTCCTTCACTCCACACATAATGACCGTCCTTATGAAGAAGGCGGTGTTCTTTTTTTCGGGAACAGCCGGGTTCTTTTTCCATGTCCCTGTAAAACTCCAGAACATTTTCTCTGTCGTCCGGATGAACAAAATCAATGCTCTTCTTTCCAGCCACTTCCTCCA